>CANQCH010000077.1 GCA_947589165.1 uncultured Bacilli bacterium | reverse complement strand
ATTCTTTTACTTACATTATTCCATTCTAAAGTACTTTTATTTTCACAATAACTTTTTTCTTGATTAAAGACATAACTACGAATGGGCCATTTATTTTCTTCACTGGTTACATACTTTCCATCTTCTTGTTCATACATCATACTGATTAATTTATTTTTTTGTTCATTTGTTTTCGTTACATTTTGAGGTGTCATTTCTTTATAAATTAAAGTTATCGTTAATATCATAATTAGAATAAATAACGTGATTAACTTTTCCTTTCTTTTCATGGGACACCTCTATTTTTTCCCATATTATCAAAAAAAAAAAAAAAGTCAACTTTCATTGACTATATTTAAAGATTAATTTCGGTCTTCTAAATTTACCCCTTCCGCGACTATCATTTCGGCAAACTCAGTTTTAAATCTTTCAATTTCTTTAACTTTCGCATCTTCGTAAATGTTTTTGGCATTACAGATGGCTTTATAGAAATGTTTAAGCCGCACCACTTTATTATTTTCATACAACGCATAAGTAAAAGCATTGGCCACAATGGTTAAACAAATATCAGGATAACGACTAGATATTTCATAAACTCGTTTATATTCATCTGTCATTTCCACAATAAAAGCCATGATCTTTTCAATGATATAAGGTTGATATTGAACCGTTACGCCAATTTGTTTTTCTAATTTAGGAATGGTTCCCATTAAAATTTTTACCGTCGTGGGTTTATCGGTTTCTAAAACTTCAATCTTTTGAAAACGTCGTAAGAAAGCGCGATCTCTTAATATATATTGTTCATATTCTTCACTGGTGGTAGCCCCAATCATTTTGATTGTCCCTCGGTCTAATCCGGCTTTTAACATATTGGCAAAGTCTAATCCGCCTTGGCGATTGACAAGTAAATGGGTTTCATCAATAAAAAGAATCGTTTTATCACGGGTCGCTAATTCCCGAACTAAGATATCTAACCGATTATCTTGACTGCCTTCATTTAAAGTTGTCCCCATAAAACTCGTAATATTAATTTTAATAATTTGCCAATCCTTTAACGCATCGGGAACTAAACCTTTTTGAATTCGATAAGCTAAGCCTTCCACGATGGCCGTTTTCCCAATCCCGGCTTTACCGACTAAAAGAGCACTCTTTTCCGGGGTTAATAAAATTAAAATCATTTGCTTTATTTCTTCATCCCGCGCAATCGCCGGATCGGTAATGTATTCTTTAGCCGTTAAGTTTTCACCATATTTATCAATCATACTGACTTTATTATCCATCATCAATCACCTATAACTATTCTAACATTAAACTATTAAAAAATGTAAAATATAGTCTAATAATAGACATTATTTTACATCATATTTTTTTATACAAAATTTAACTAAATCATGCGCCGAAAACTTATTTATGTTTAACGCTTGTTGTTCAACCATTTCTTTTCTTAAATTTTCATCATTAATTAACAATTTAACATCATTAATAATGTCATTTAAATCATTAGCTTTTAAACTCATTTTATTTTGGGCAAAAAAATCGGCATTATAGTTTTCCACCCCTGGGATCGGCATCATATGAATCAAAGGCGTTTGTAAAACCGCCACTTCCGTTGTCGTTAAACCACCCGGTTTTGTTATTACACAAATACTTTTACTAATATATTCATTTAAATTATTAATAAAACCCTTAACTATTAAGCGGGAATCATCAATTTTAGTTAATTCCGTCACTAAAGTAGCATTATTCCCACATATGACAGTTAAAGTATAATCATTGGGAATATTGGCGAGTAAGGCCGGCACAATCGTTTTAATTTTGCCAAAACCCATACTCCCGGATACTAATAAAATATTTTTTTCTTTTCTTTTGGGTAAATTGCGGTGAAACTCGGTAGATATCGGTATCCCAATCGGAAATAAAATATCCGGGTCAATACCTTTTTTGGTAAACCGTTCTTTTAATAAGGCACTCGGAATCACAAATACATCGGGATTAGTTTCTTCCCAAAACGGAATACATTCATAATCGGTTGCCACATTAATAAATTTAATCGGATGATCTTTTTTGATGGCCGTTAAAGTAATACAAGGAAATAAATGCGTTCCAATTATTAAATCATATTTATTTTCGGTAATATAGTTATATAATTTTTCTTTAACTAAACTATTTAAACCATAAACTGGACTCGGAATATTAGTTTTACTATATAGTTCTCCTAATTTATAAACCCCTTTAAAAATTAAACCATTATTACGGGTCGAATCTAAATAAATTTTTTCGGCAATTTTAGAAGCTTTGGGTCCAATAATTTCCATATAATCTTTTACATCACAGACAATGTTATTTTCCTTAAATTCTGCCGCGATATAACGGGCACAAGAATTGTGTCCGCCACCCGTGCTACAAGTTAAAACTAAAACTTTCATGCTATCTCCAATTATTACTAAACATATTTCTTAAATATTCTTGATTAAAAGTATTATCTAATACTTTTTCATAAACATTACTTGGGGCAAAACCGCGTTCTCTTTCTTTTGCTCTTAAAATAGCTGTCACCGTTACGGCGGAATCAAAAGCTAAAAAAGCTAATAAAATAATACTTAATCTTTTTCCCTTTTCATAATTCCATAAGTCAATTACGCGAATTAACCACGGATAAACATATTTGATCCAAACAATACCTAAAACGCCCCACATAAGGGAATAAGCTAAACAAATCCGGCCATTAATATTTAAAAAGCTATGACTATAATCCCAAGCCGTAAAACCTAAAAATAATTCCATACCCCAACTACAAACATATTCTAAAATAGAACCACCTAAAAAGCTTACCACAAATATTTTCCATAATTCTTTATCTCGATATTTATATAATAAAACCGTTAATAAACAAGCACCAAAGCCATAAATAATATTAAAAGGTCCCATTACTAAAGCCGAATGGTTAATTAAAGTATGTTGTTGAATCAAGGTAAAGAAAAATTCCATAATCCAACCACTAATACTACCAATTATAAATATCCAAAATAAATAATAAAATGATACTTTATCTTTCATTATACTCCCACCATATTTTATTCTTTATTAAATTAATTTTGCTTATATTCCTTCTTATATAATTTCATTTTTGATGATTTAATCGCATTAGTTATTTCAAAAGGAATCCCATCTTTTTTAACTACTTGCGCTAAAAACATATTAATCGCCGTACTCATGTTAAGGCCTAAACTTTTTAAAACTTTCGTCGCATCTGCCTTAATTTTCCGATCCACATTTACATTAACTGCACTCGTTAAATTAGCCATATTGCCTCCTTTTTTATCCCTTCTAGCATACCATGTTTTAGCAAAATGTCAACATATTATGTAGTAATTAGCTACATTAAAAAGAGGCTTCAGCGACCGTGTCGAAAAAATATTTCGGTGGACGGTTTGGTACTGAAACCTCTTGGATAAACAATAGTATAAATAACGAATTAAATCAAATTATCTTTTTTCTAAAACAACGCCAAAATTTTTTCTTTTATTTAAAAATTATTATTTTTAGATGAAATTGACGAAAACAAATATATATGTTATCTTAATTTTGAAGAAGGAACATTTAATGACGGAGAAAGAAAAAGAGTTAACTTACTTAATGATAGAAACTGGGATGAACAAATATACAATAGTCGGAGTTTTGAAGGTATTAGAAACGGAAGAACAAATTCAGCAAACAATCAATTATATAAAACGGTACAAGAAGATGATATCGGATCATCAATTGCGTCAAGAAATAGTTTACGAAATAGCACCACCGAAGGAGAACTAGGGTATTAGTTCTTTTTTATTTAATATAGAAAAACAGGCGACTACGATGGGGACGCTAAATAAAATTATTTAGAATCTTGCCACCTTACAGTCACCTGTTTATAAACAAAATAACATAACTAACTTTTAAAGTCAACATAAGTCATTGCTATTAATTATAAAATAAAAAACAAATCCTCTTAAAAGGATTTGCTAAAATTTAAAATGGCGCCCGTTGTAGGACTCGAACCTACGACCTAACGGTTAACAGCCGTGCGCTCTACCGACTGAGCTAAACGGGCATTACTCATTAAGTATATATAATTTTTAACAAATTGTCAATTAATTTTATGTCCTTGCGCCATTTTTTATAAATATTTTTTTAAATCTTGGATATTATGTTCCAAAGTAGCCAGTAATTGATCGGCTAATGCATTTACTTTCTCATTTTTAACCGGGCCTTTATTTAATAATGATGTTAATTCAATTATCCCTTTATTACTACCTTGAAGCATCATTTTAGTAATTTGATTATCACTACCATCTTTTAATAATTCCATATCGGTCATAATATTACTACTTACTTCGACCATTTTATTAATTCCTTTCGGTTTTTCTTCATATTCATTTAATAGTTTAATCGCATCAATTCTGATTAAATTATATTCTTTCCGTTCATCAATAAATACTTTCGTTAAAGTATGATCATTAATTTTGGTTAAAACATTATCAATCCCAATAATCCCCATATCCACAATCTTATAAATATTATTTAAAACTTCGATATCTCTTTTCAAAAAAAATCACCTATAACTAATATGGGTGATTTTAATAATTTTTATACTTCTTGAATAACGGCAATAATCATGGGTTTACATTCCGTTTCTTGATATAAATACCGACTTAATTCTTCTCTAATTTCAATTTTAATTTGGTTATAATCCACATATTTCGGATTAATATTGCGATTAATAATTTCTTCACAAATCTTTTTAATCTCGGCGATCATATCTTGGGAATATTTAATGTAAATAAAACCTCTCGTTGTAACTTCGGGACCTACTAATAAAACTTTTTCCACTTTATCAACCGTTGCACTAATTAAAACAATCCCATTTTCACTTAACATTTCCCGGTCTTTAATAACCAAATCGCCAATATCATCATTACTCTTACCATCAATTAAAATATCATTAACTTTAATAATTTCGCGTTTATCAACTAATTTACCATCTTCGAAGATAACGGCTTCCCCATTTTGTTTTAAAATAATGTTTTCATTAGGAATACCTAGTTCACTCGCTAAATTAGCATTGTTAAACATATACCGGTATTCACCTTTTACAGGCATATAGTATTTCGGTTGCATTAATTTAATCATTAACATTAAATCTTCTCTCGCCGCATGGTGTAAAATCATTTTCCC
>CANQCH010000076.1 GCA_947589165.1 uncultured Bacilli bacterium | reverse complement strand
TATACGGATGCCTTTTTCCATGATTATAAATTATTGAATTTACGGATGCCCGATATTGTGAGCCCGGCGACATCTAACGTGGATTTTTATATTACGATGATTGAAACTTTATTAACTAAAGGCTATGCTTATATATCTGGCGGTAATGTTTATTTTGATACGACAAAATTAAAAGATTACTATAAATTAACTAATCATAAAATCGATGAAATGGTCGTTGGAGTTCGCGATGGGGTCGAAAAAGATGATGCCAAGCATAACCAAAATGATTTTGTTTTATGGTTTACGAAATCAAAATTTGAAGATCAAGAATTAAAATGGGAAAGTCCGTGGGGCTTAGGTTATCCCGGGTGGCATATTGAATGTTCCGGCATTAGTATTAAATATTTAGGCGAATATTTAGATATTCATGGGGGTGGCGTAGATAATATTTTCCCCCATCACACTAACGAAATTGCCCAAAGTGAAGCTTATTTAGGCCATCCTTGGTGTAAATATTGGTTCCATAATGAACATCTTAATGATGAATCAGGTAAAATGAGTAAAAGCCATGGGGCTATTTTAACCGTTTCCATTTTACAAGAAAAAGGTTATAATCCTTTAAGCTTCCGTTATCTATGTTTACAAAGCCATTATCGTAAACAATTAGTATTTAGTTTTGATTCCTTAGATGGCGCCGAAAAGGCTTACAAAAAATTATTAAATAAAACGCAAAGTTTGACCAAAACTTCTGAATATGACGCCGATATATTTACAACCTGGGATAATAAATTTAAAAGTACTTTAGAAGATGATTTAAATACCGCGAATGCGTTAACTATTTTATATGATTTAATTAAAAGCGATGTTGATGCTGGTACCAAATACAATTTAATTAAAAATTGGGATCAAGTTTTAGCCTTAGATTTAATTAAACCGGATGTAACTATTGATAAGGAAAAAGAACAATATATTTTAGCGAAAATTGCGGAAAGAAATGAAGCTAAAGAACAAAAAAATTACGTGCTTGCGGATCAAATTCGCGATGAATTGTTGGCTAGCGGCATTATATTAAAAGATACTAGAGAAGGAACTACTTACGAAATTAAGTAGTTTTTTTCATAAAAGTTAGATATAATAAAAATAAGGTTGATAGTAATGAGATATGAAAAATGGAAATTTAATGATGAAGAGGTAGAAGTACCTATTGTTGATGATGAAGATATTGAAACTAATATGGAAGAAGATTTAGAAAATACACAACCAATTAAAGTTGAGGAAGTGGCAGAGCAAGATGAATAGATCTGATTTAATGACCTTCTTTTTATTAAAAATCAAAAATTTTGCTAAGGCCAATCCGGAACGGAATATTGATTGGCGTTTTGTTTATTCCCAATTAATTAGGTTTAATTTACCTAATAATGAAGATATGGCAAGTCTTAGCGAATTATGGCCTAAAATAACTTATCTTGTGAAAAGTGAAGATGATAGAAAAACTTATTCTTGGCAAAATGGTAGCTTCTTGGTATTTGATCGTGGTAATTTAACTGGTAATGAAATTAAAATTTATGTGCCAATGGATCGAAAATCTATTAGTCAAAATGTTGCTTTATTGGAAAAATTTATGCGAGAATATAATATTTCGCATCAATTAAAAGTGGCTAAAATAGTTCGAAATGATGACGTTGTAATTAGAGTCAATACTTTAGAAGAGGCGCAAGCGTTAATTAACTTTATTAAAGAAAATATTCCTGCAACTGAACGAATTAAAGCTAATCCTTTTTTAGCCAATTATGATGATATTGGTTTAGCTATGGATAACAATCATTCATTTAATACAGAGTTAAGTAATTTAATTGCTGATTATATTACTTCATTAAAGCAAAAAAAGCGATTAGATCAAGTTTCTTTAAATGATTTTAGAATTTTTATTTTTCAACAACAAAAAGAATTAGCTCGAAATGCCAAAACGGGAAACCAGTTAGATTTATTAGATATTTATCGTTTACTCGGCTTTACTACCACCGACGAATTTTCCCTCGCTAATTTTTATCAATTTGCTAGTGAAAAACAAATTGATAAATATACAGCGAAAAGAGAAAGAATAGTAAATCCCGAATATTATTTAGAGCAGGCTATACAAGAAACTGCGAAAAAATATCCTCAAAATTGTGCCCAAGCAATTAAAGAATATATACAGGGAAATCCCATGTATTTTACTAATAATAATCGAGCACGTGAAGGCTTAATTAAATATGTTAAACCTGAAAGTGTTAAAGCTATAATGAATAATAAATTACAAGCTAATGGTTATTTTAATTCAAACAATTTAGATGAATTAATTAATAATTATTTAAATATCTTATATCAAGAAAATTCTTATGCTTTGCAATACGGAATTATCAAACAGGCTTATCTTTCTACCTATGAAAAATATGGTTATGGTCAAGCCCATGGTGCTTTATATAATTTGTTTTTTTATGGCGGTATTATGAATTTTACAAATTCTTCAGGCTATCGAAGTCTTCTGGCGGAAAAAGTTTATGGCCATAATATTGCGGAAATTTTTCACTATAATTTAGCAATTAAGGATATAAATGATGATATAGAATTATTGAAAATGGTAGAAGCCGAATTTAATGCCGGTTTAAAAAGATAAGAAAAAAATGCCTATTGGGCATTTTTTTGAACTAAGTTATAACCAACTGTATTAATTGGCCCGGCACCAATTGTAACCACAAGATCATCGGGTTTAATATTTTCTTTTAAATAGTCAGTAATTTTAGCAAAATCATCAAGATAAATAACGTGGGAATTTTTAAGCTTTATTTTAGCAACTAGTTCATCTTCCCTAACACCAAAAGTATTAATTTCGCGGGCCGGATAGATTTTGGCAATAATAACATGGTCAAAATTAGCTAAAATATCGGCGAATTCATCTAAATGTTGCACAGTTCGTGAATAAGTATGGGATTGAAAAACTGCCCAAGATTCATGATGTTTAACGGTTTTTACGGCTTCCCAAGTGGAAGCAATTTCAGTTGGATGATGGGCATAATCATCATAGACTTTGGCACCCTGATATTCGCCAAGATATTGAAACCGGCGGTCTACACCATGATAGGCTTCTAACCCCTTTTTAATTGTTTCTTTAGCAATATGGTATTCATGACATAAACTAGTGGCTGATAAAGCATTATAAATATTATGTTTACCATTTAAAGCTAAATCTAAGTGGAAGAAAAATTCTTCTTGATAATAAACATCAAAACTATAAAAACCTAAATCGTTTTTGGTAATATTTTGGGCCGTAAATGAAGCTTTATTGTTTAGTCCATAAGTGATTATTTTGGCATTAGTTTGGGGAATAATATCCGTAACATTAGCATCATCCGCGTTCAAAACGGCAAAACCATTAGTTGGTAATAAATTTAAATATTTGGTAAAAGACTTCTTAATATTATCGATGTTTTTAAAATAATCCAAATGATCATCATCGATATTTAAAATAATTTCACTGGTGGGATGAAAATGGAGAAAGCTATCGACATATTCACAAGCTTCCATGATTAAGTACTCTTTACCACCAATATAATAATTACCATTTATTTGGGGAAGATTAGCCCCAATTTGAATCGTCGGATTTAAATTAGCTGTTAAAAAGACTAAACTAACCATACCCGTGGTTGTACTTTTCCCATGCGTTCCGGAAATACAAATACAATTTTGATATGCTTGCGATAATTGGCCTAAAAATTCGGCTCGTTCGTACGTTTCTTTATTTAATTTTTGGGCTTCTAATCTTTCGGGATCATCTTCTTTTATTGCGGCCGTATAGACAACAATATCGGCATCCTTAATCATTTCGGGATGGTGCCCTTTTTTTATAATGGCTCCATTAGCCTTTAACTTTTCGGTAATTTCGGTTTCGTTAAGGTCGGTTCCTGAAACGATATAATTAGCATTAAGTAACATTTCGGCAATGCCACTCATACTAATGCCCCCAATCCCAATTAAATGCACTTTCTTTTTATCCATTTTGCCACCTCTTTAATTAAGTGTATTATAAACGCAAAAAAAAAATATCGCAATATTAATTGCGATTTATTTATCAGTCGAACCAAAGCCTCCGGTGCGAATACCTTCGGCTTTATCATCATCAGTTGTTAAATATTTCATAAAAATTACTTGGCCAATGACATCACCTTTTTTTACGACAACATCATGATCACTACAATTAAAATATTGAAAGAAAAAATGACCATCATTGCTTTCGTTTTCATAATAATCGGCATCAATTATGCCAATACTATTAGCCATTAAAAAACCTTTTTTAGGACCACTACTGCGATTACATAAAATGAAAAATTCATCATCTTCACAATAAGCTTTTAAACCGGTCGGAATTAAAGTTGGTTTAATTCCCGGATAATACTTTGGAATAATGGTATCCTCGGCCGCTTCAATATCATAGGCCGCCGCCTTTTTGGTTTTTCTAACAGGTAAATTTATCCCCTTATCTTCATAACCTTTAACTACTTTAAATCCTCTCATAAACTTCCCATCCTTCTAGCATTAATATATCATAAATAACATAACATTGCAGCTAAATTATTTAAAATCATATAATAAAGTTATTCTTTTTCCTTTAACTTCAATAAAACCTTCTTCTTTTAAATATTTTATTTCTCGGGTCATAGCCGACCGATCAATAACTAAATAATCGGCTAAATCGGAAAAATTAAAGGGAAGATAGACAAATCTCGAACCATGTTTTTTGGACATCGTATTAAAGTATTCTAACAATTTATTACGAATGGTTTTTTTGGTTAAAATTTCTAAACGTTCATTTTTAGCTTGTAATTTTTGCATAATAATGGCCACTAAATTTTTTAAAAATTGGGTAAAATATTCTTTTTCGCTCGTACAAAATAAGATTTCATTAAAATCGATAATTATGATTGTGGCATCTTCCTTCACAATATAATTAAATTCGCGATTGGGAATCGGATAAACCATATTGCCAAAAATATCATTTTCCTCTAATTCTTCAATTAAAGTTTTATTACCATTGTAATCAATCCGGACAATTTGGAGTAGTCCCGATAAAACAATCCCAATTGTTTTTTCTCCTTTTAAAATGGGAAAAATATTGTCATTTTTCTTTAAATTATACGTGTTAGCTTCTAATATTTTTAGAAGTTTACATTTGCTAGACGCCGAAATATTTGCGAAAATATTGACCATTTGACATCACCTGACAATAATTTTAGCATTTTTTTATAAATGTTGCAAATGCAACATATTATTTTAAAAAAATATGTTATACTGAACGTGTAATAGGGAGAGGTAAAGAGATGAAAATTATTAAACGTGATGGGCACATTGTCGATTATTGCCCCGAAAAAATTGAACATGCCATTATGAAGGCAAATGCGGAAGTTGAAGAAGAAGATCAAGT
>CANQCH010000075.1 GCA_947589165.1 uncultured Bacilli bacterium | reverse complement strand
CGTTCCAGAGCCCCCAGTTATTTTCACGTTGGATGAGAGATATAGGACAGGCCGCACGCCGTCGCTGTAATAGACGCCATTGCTGCCGTACGCACTGCCCGCGTAGCTCACATTCCGCGCGCTACCGCCAAGGCCCGAATCCCGAGAAATAGTCCATTCGTATAAGCCTAAATATAACCAATCATTATTTTTTACTTCGTCTCGAGTATAATTACTTGCTGTGGTTGTCCAATATTCTGGTAATGTCCCATACATATAATCACTTATATACATTAAGCCTACTTGATCGGTATATGTTAGATCATTTGGTTCACTACATTGTCTTGCAGTCATGTTTCCTTGAGTATAGCAATTGTTACTTGATGCTGTTAGTTTATTTGAACCTAGTTCATAATCGTATACTGCTTTGGCATCACCACTACTCCATGCTGCTCCAACTTGCCATTCATGTTCTACTACCATGCTTTGATATGTTCCATCTATTGCATTATAATATGTTTCGTTTAAATTTTTTGTATTTAAATTACTTGCTGCCCACATATTGACGTTATTATTATTTGATGATGTCCCGGCTGTATCATTCCATGCATAATTTCCAAAGCTTGTAAGTTTTCCTTTATAAGTAGATAGGTAAGATGATGTACTACCATCACCTCTATACGCACTTTCTGGATATGTTCCTTCTCCTAGGTCTTCTTTTGTTGCCGCATCGGCTTTGATTATTTTCATTTCATATTGGCCACTATCTTCATTTTTAAAGAATCCTATGATTCGATATAAGTTTTTATAATTTGGATCTGTTCCTTCATTTGAACATTCAGGACCAAAGCAAACGTAATTATTTGGATTGGCTCCTACATAACGATAGGAATCATCATTTGCTACTTTATCTGGATTTTTGATTCCATCTTCTTTGGCTGCTATAGCATTATGATAAACTATTGCTTTATCATTTTTATAATTATTGGTAAAACATTCTGCTGCTTTTTCGTCAGTACATAATTCTGCTAAAGTTAGTACATATTCTTCTTTTTGAATTATTACTTTGCCAGTTAATTCTTTTCCAGTATTTAAGTTTTGATCGGTTTCTAAATTTTTGAAAGTGACGATTATTTCCCAGGTATCTGTTTTTATGTTATTTGGGGTATCTTTTGCTACAGTTATAGTTTGTTTATCTTCTATTTTAATTAATCCTTTGGTTTCCGTTATATCAAAGCCACCTAAGGTTTTACTTGTTGGATCTACTTCATTATCTGGATCTACTAATATTTCTTCTACATGGTTTAATTCTTTACCATTTATTGTTACTCCTGATGTTATTTCAGAACCATTTTTCTTAATGGTTAAGTATAATTCGGGTATTGGACTATATTCACCTAATTCAGCAGCACTTTTTTCTGTTTCTGTTTTAAATACTAAGGTATTTTTGTTATCAGGATCGGAATCTAAAGGAGTGTTTCTTTTATAACTGGAATATTGTAATTCATTATTGGTTATATTTAAATAAACATAATAATTTTCCTCGGCTTCATTGGTCGCATCATTGGCTAGTAAGGTGGCGGTCGCGGTTATACCATCGCCAATGCTTGCTTTTCCTTGCGCAAAATTAACTTTATCAATCGTAATGTTTATTGGTACTTCTTCATGTTCGTCTTCATCTACTATAGCGGTTCTGGTTACATCCAAATCAGTGATATTAAAGTTTAAGTTATCGGTTGTTCCAGTGGTAATATTAACATTACTACTTTGACCCTTATCTTGTTGGGCTTGGAAGTAGGCATAGGTGGCTCCAGCAATCATGGCAACAATGGTAATAAGAGCGACAACAAGTAAGACGATGGTCTTTCTTTTATTTTCTTTTGGGTTTTCCATTAACTTTTCAACTCCTTTTATTAGGGTTACTACTTTAAAAATATTATACAACTTTTTATATGGTTTAGACAATTGTTATATTTTAACTTGACATATCTATTTTTTCTTATATTAAAAAAAAGCAAGTTAAACTTGTTTAGTTTACTTAGCTTTTGTTTTCGTCTTTTTGGGTTTCTTCGTTGTCGTTTTTTTCTTAGCTGGTTCTTTTTTTACTTCTTTAGCTTCAATTACCTTTTCTTCTTTGGGTTGGGTTTCTTGAATGGGCTCCTTACTAGCCACTGGTGTTAAATTAACAACTTTAGTGTTGCAAATAATATCATGTAAGCCACGACCATCAGAGCGAAGCATAACCATTACAAAAATGATAATTTCCACAAAGCCTTCGATGTAAAAAATAACATTACTATAATTATTAAACTTAACAGCATTTAAGAAATAAACCCCAACCATATTTAAGATTCGGAAAATAATACTATTTAAAATAATACATCTTAAAAGAAAATTACCGGGATTAAGTTTTTTATCATTGTTACTAACTACTCTTAATTTCATAAACCGTTTACCAATTGTTTGCCCATTAGCAAGACCTTGGTAAATACCAAAATAAGCGATAGTTAAAATAACTGTTAGGCCATTAGTAACCACATTATACTTAGTTAAATCATAATTAACGGGAACAACTTTTTCTTTAAATTCTTCGGCAGTTAATTTTTCATCTTGATAATCGCTTAATAGATCTTGATATTCATTAAAAGTTTCTTCATATTTAGCATAATATGGGTTAATAACTTCAATGGTGGATATTAAACTAGCAACGAGTGATACTAAAAAGATATCCACAATATAGGCTAAAATTCTTTTTAAAGCGGTATCCATTAGTTATCGCTCCTTCCAAATAAAGATAATAAATGTAAGAAAATATTAATAAAGTCTAAGTATAGATCAAGAGCGCCAAAGATAGCTAAATTATCAGTCGGTAAGCCCATTTCATCTAAGCGTTTCAATTTTTGGACATCATACATCGTTATGCCGACGAATAAAGCTACACAAACAATGGAAATAATTAAATCTAACGTGGTGTTACCGACAAAAATATTAACAATGGTTACAATAATAACCGCTAGTAAAGCGAAAAGAAAATAATTACCAACTTTCGTTAAATCTATTTTTGTTGTATAACCAATTAAAGCTAAAATAGCAAAGAAAACGGCTGTGATTAAAAAGATAAACATAATAGATGATAAGTTGTAACAAATGAATATAGAAGCAAAAGTTAAACCACTTACAACGGAATAAAGTAAAAAGCAACATTTAGCGGTCGTGGGTTTTAACTTCATAACCCGAGCTGATAAAAAGATTACTAAAGCTAGTTCGATAATCGCAAAGATTATATACCAAGCCCCATCATAAATATTTACCAACATTACTTCATTATGACTAACAATAAAACCAGTTAAAAAGGTTATTAATAAACCTAAGGTCATCCAGCCAAAGACTTTACTCATTAATTTATTTTGCATTTTGTCTCCTTTCTAGACATTAAATCTAAAATAACATATGTCTCCATCTTTAATTATATACTCTTTTCCTTCGATTCGCAACTTGCCAGCTTCTTTAACTTTCTTTTCATCTTTTAAGTCCATCAAATCATCAAAGCTCATAACTTCAGCCTTAATAAAGCCTCGTTCAAAGTCATTATGGATAATGCCCGCACATTGAGGTGCTTTCATGCCCTTTTTAAAAGTCCAGGCTCGACATTCATCTTTCCCAGCCGTAAAAAAGGTCGCAAGTCCTAATAAATCATAAGTTGCAAAAATCAATTTATCTAAACCACTATTGGTAAGACCTAAAGTATTTAAAAATTCTAACCGATCATTATCGGCTAAATTAGCTAATTGTTCTTCTAATTTGGCACACATAACAATTACGCCATTATTTTCTTTTTCCGCATAATTTTTTACTTGTAAACTATAATCATTATCACCGACCACCACGGTTTCTTCATCCACGTTAGCAACATAAATAATTGGTTTTAAAGTTAAAAAATTAAAGTTTTTTAGTGCTAATCTTTCATCTAACGTTAAATCTAAATCCCGAAGGGCAATATTTTTTTCTAAAGCGGTTTTTGCTTTTACTAAAACATCACGTTCAAAGACAACTGCTTTTTCTTTCGTCGTATCAGCTTTTTTTTCAATTTTACCTAACCGATTTAAAACAATATCTAAATCGGCTAGAACTAATTCCACATTAATAATTTCAATATCGCGAATAGGATCCGTGGCTCCACTTACATGGGTAATATTCGCATCATCAAAACATCTAACAACTTCGACAATAGCATCAACTTCCCGAATATGTGATAAAAATTTATTACCTAACCCTTCCCCAGAAGCAGCCCCTTTAACTAAACCAGCAATATCCGTAAATTCAAAAGTCGTAGGCACAACACTGGCTGGTTGGTATAAATCTTTTAAAAAATCTAAACGTTTATCGGGAACAAAAACGACGCCCACATTTGGTTCAATCGTGGCAAAAGGAAAGTTTGCCGCTAAGACATTTTTTTTCGTGATCGCATTAAATAAGGTTGATTTACCCACATTAGGTAAACCAACTATCCCGGCTTTTAAACCCATTTTTCTTCCTCCTTACTATAAGGCAATTCCTGTGTTAATACCTAATGGTAACCCAATTAAATACCAAATCACAATCAAGCCTAGGAAAACTAGGAAAGTAACGGCAGTATATGGTAATTGGATTCCAATGGCTTTAAAAAATTTAATATTTTTATTACCTTGATTATATTTTTCTAAATAAGCTAAGTAAACAATAAAATAAGCAAAAACTGGGGTCAAACCTAAAGATACTGATTCTCCAAACCGGAAAACCGTTTGCGCAAATTCGGGGGCAATCCCGGCATTCATCACTACCGGTACGGCAACAGCCCCGACAATAGACCATTTCGTCACCGAATTAGGTAAAACGATTGTCGTAACAATGGAAATAACAAATAATAATAGTAATAAAGGTAAACCACTAAAGGATACTTTATTAATAATATTAGCTAAAGCAACAGTTAACACATTCCCAATATTAGTTTGTTTAAAAATGCTAATAAAAGTCGCGGCGGCAAAAATCATGACTAAGATTTTCCCAATCCCGTTTAATGAATGACCTAAACCATCAATAAATTCTTTATTGTTCGTAATGGTTTTCGCCCCAATACCATAACTTAAACCTAATAAAATAAAGAAAACGGCAACAATAAAGACGAATCCATTGGTAAAGAATGATTCATAACTAAATAGTTTATCAATATATAAAGTTTGACTATAATCGAGTAAATTACCGGAAAAAGGTAAACCCGGAATAATGTTATAAATAAAGACTAAAAGATAAATAATTCCCACAATGCCGGCCAGTAATAACCCCCGCATTTTTCTTTTCGTTAAAACTAAATCGTCTTCTACTTCTTCTTCGGGAAATTCATATTTATCTAGGCGTTTGGCAATAATATTTTCCGTAATACTGGTTAATAAAAAGGCTAAAATAACAATTGCGACTGCCATAATTAACGTAAAAGCCCAACTACTGATTTGATAACCCCCAATTAATATTTGGGCATTTAAAGCCGTAATCGTATTTAAGCTAGAATCGACACTAGTTAAAATAATACTTATAGA
>CANQCH010000074.1 GCA_947589165.1 uncultured Bacilli bacterium | reverse complement strand
GTTCTAAAAAGCGGTCATCAAAGTTAGGCGCCCAACTAACTGTTTCTTTATCTAAATCTTTTAATAATTCTTCACTAATTTTGGCAAGTCTTGCTTCCGTATAACGATAAGCCGCCGGTTGATCGCCATCCATGGAACCATTATTACCATGCACATCAATTAAAACGGTATTTTGTTTCCACCATTGACTCATCCGAATCATCGCATCATAGACGCTAGAGTCCCCATGAGGATGGAATTTACCTAAAACCCCACCAACCGTATATGCACATTTAATATAATTTTTATCATAAGTATTATGCTCATCATACATGTAGTATAAAATTCTTCTTTGCACGGGTTTTAAGCCATCACGCACATCGGGAATGGCCCGATCCAAAATGATTTCTTTAGCATATTTGCCAAAACGATCACCCATGATATATTCTAAAGCATAATCTTCAATTTTTTTTAAGACGTTTTCCATACTTCACCTTAATTTCTATAGTCATCTTCCATGGTAAATTCGACGTTTTCATTAATCCAATCTTTCCGGGGTTCGACTTTATCGCCCATTAAGACATTAACGCGTTTTTCGGCCAAAGAAGCATCATTAATCGTTATGCGAATTAAACTTCGCGTCTCCGGATTCATCGTAGTTTCCCAAAGTTGTTCGGGATTCATTTCCCCTAAACCTTTGTATCTTTGAATTGTATATTTACCCGTATTATTACGTTTTATTTCATTCATTTCTTCGTCGGTATAAGCATAATAACGTTTTTTACCATAATCGAGTTTATATAAAGGCGGCATTGCCAAATAAAGTTTACCGGCTTCAATAAGCCCGCGCATATACCGATAAAAGAACGTCAAAAGTAAAACTTGAATGTGGGCCCCATCGACATCGGCATCGGTCATAATAATAACTTTATCATAATTACTATCCGTAACATCAAAACTTTGGCCTACGCCAGCCCCAACAGTATGAATGATGGTATTTATTTCTTCATTTTTTAATAATTCATCTAAAGAGGCTTTTTCCCCATTAATAACTTTCCCTCTTAAAGGTAAAATAGCTTGGAATTTCCGGTCGCGGCCCCCCTTCGCTGAACCTCCAGCCGAATTCCCTTCGACTAAAAATAATTCGTTAATCTTGGCATTTTTACTTTGGGCGGGTGCTAGTTTACTCGAAATTATTTTTTCAATTTTACTTTTATTTTTACCACTGCGGGCTTCTTCCCGCGCTTTCCTAGCCGCTTCTCTAGCGACTTTACTTTTTAAAGCTTTATCTAAAATTGTTAACGCGACTTCTTTATTTTCTTCTAAGAAGAATTTTAAGGCTTCATACGTAATACTTTCCGTAACACTTCTAGCAATCGGGGTTCCAAGTTTCCCCTTTGTTTGCCCTTCAAATTGAAGTAGCTCTTCGGGAATTTTTAAACTAATAACCGCGGATAAACCTTCGCGCACATCGGCTCCATCAAGGGTACCATCTTTCGCTTTAAATAAGTTATTATTTTTCGCATAATCATTAAAGGCTTTCGTAATACCCGTTTTAAAGCCGACTTCATGAGAACCCCCATCAACCGTTTTAACGTTATTAACAAAGGATAAAATGGATTCATTATAGGTATTGGTATATTGCATCGCGATAGCCACTTCAATTTTATCTTTCGTATTGGTAAAATTAATGACTTTATGTAAAGCTTCTTTATCTTCATTCATGTATTCGACAAAACTGATTAAACCATTATCGTAATGATATTTTTCGGCCTTTTGATCAGCTTCGTCAATAACTTCAATGGTTAAGCCATTTTGTAAAAAAGCTGTTTCTTGCATTCTTTCACTAATCGTCGTAAAAGAAAAATTACAATTTTTAAAGATTTCGGCATCAGGTAAAAATTTGACAATTGTCCCCGTTTTATTAGTTTTACCGACAACTTTTAAAGGCGTTTTAACTTCGCCCCCATTGGCAAATTCCATCATGCAAATTTGGCCATCGCGGTAACTAATTACTTGCATATATTTACTTAAAGCATTAACAACTGAAGCCCCCACACCATGAAGACCACCGGATACTTTATAACCATCTTCCGTAAATTTACCCCCGGCATGCAAAATCGTATAAATAACTTCCATTGCACTTTTGCCCGATTCATGCATTCCCGTAGGTACACCCCGACCATTGTCGGCGACGGTAACGGATCCATCCTTATTAATAATTACTTTGATATGGTTCCCATAGCCATTGATCACTTCATCAATGGAATTATCGACAATTTCCCAAACTAAATGATGCATGCCGCGTTTATCCGTAGAACCAATATACATACCAGGTCTTTTCCGAACTGCTTCGAGACCTTCTAAGATTTTTATTGATGTCTCATCATATTTTGCCATTTTCTATTCACCAATTTTAATTTTAGCATGAAAAAAGGGATAAAATCAACTTTTATCCCTTCGCTTATTCATTTTTTTTTGTTATTTTATAGCCAAACACCATATGTAATCGCGGCCATCGCTAAAATAAAACCGACAACCCAAAATAATTTTATAATATCTTGTTCCGCCCAACCTAATTCTTCAAAATGATGATGTAAGGGGGCTTTTAGAAAGACCTTTTTATTAAAATAACGAATGGCGATAATTTGAATTAAACTACTTAATGTTTCAATAATAAAGACCCCACCAATAATAGCTAAGGAAAATTCATGCCGGGTAATAATCGCAATACTAGCTAAGGCACCCCCTAAAGAAAGAGAGCCAAGATCACCCATGAAAATTTTGGCTGGATGCGAGTTAAAGACTAAAAAGCCCACTAAAGAACCCACTAAAACAAAGCAAAAAATGGCGATTTCTTGATAACCTTCTAACCAACCGGTGTTCCAAGAAATAATCCCATAAGCAAAAAAAGCAATCGCCGATAACCCGGCAGCTAAACCATCGAGACCATCCGTAATATTAACGGCATTGGTCGTACCAACCAGTAAAAACAAAATAAATAAACCAAAGGTCCAACCTAACGGAATTGTTAAATTTAAGAAGGAAATCCGTAAAGTTGAATCGCCGCCACCTTTCATGAATAAATAAAAGAAAATTAAGGCGATAACCATTTGTAATAAAAATTTCGTAATTAAGGATAACCCATTATTATCTTTAAATTTTACTTTGAGAAAATCATCAATAAAACCTAAAAAACCATAGGCACAAAAAACAAAAATGACGATAACTAAATTATAACTAATATTAATACTCCCATTAAAATAAAGTAAAAATAACGAAATAATAACTGGGATAATGAAGATAATTCCGCCCATCGTTGGTGTGCCTTCTTTTTTTAAATGGCGTTTGGAAATTAATTTACTAACACTTTGTCCTAAATGAATTTTCCGAAATAGCGGAATAATGATTAAGGCAGTCGCGATTGATAAAATAAAACCTAACATTAAGGCCATGGCTGCTTTGGCTAAAATAAGCATAATTCCACCTCTTCCTTTAATAATTATACTATATTTTTTTACTTTTTATTGCAAGAAATAAGATGTTTGACAAAAATAGACATTAGTTAAGCATGAGAACGACTGTACTACCTTCTTTGACATAACTATTAGCCTCCGGCATTTGATAAATAACTTTTTCGCCTTGACCATTATATTCCACTTTAAAACTTTTTAAAACTTTTTTAGCTTCTGTTAAACTTAAATTTTTAACATCCGGCAATAAAACATACTTGGTATCGAGCCAGGTATATTCCCGGGGCATTACTTCTTGAGATGGGGCAATATCAAATATATCAATTGCACTTAACATGATATTTTTGGCAATGGGGGCGGAAACGGTGCCCCCATACTGCACGACATTTTTCGCATTTTGGACCGCGACATAAATTACAACTTCGGGATTATCGGCCGGCAAAAAACCAATAAAAGACAAAATATATTTACTAGCCGAATAAGTCCCATTTTCAACCGTTTGGGCGGTTCCGGTTTTACCACCAATGCGATAGTTTTCAATATAAGCATTTTTTCCTGTCCCGTTAGCAACGACACTTTCTAAAGCATAACGAACTAATTTACTCGTTTCTTCACTAATTACTTGTTTTTCTTTTTCCGGGGTAATCGTTTTAACCACGGTTTTTGTTTCGCTTTCTAAAAAAGCTTTTACTAAATGGGGTTTATATAAATAGCCCCCATTAATAGCTGCGCTTACCGCGCGTACTTGTTGAATTGGCGTTACACTTATCCCTTGCCCAAACGCCGTCGTCGCCGTTTCTACGGGCCCCATATTTTCGGTTTTAAATAAAATACCAGTACCTTCCCCATTTAAATCAATCCCTGTTTTTTCGCCAAAGCCAAATTCATGAATATAATTCATTAATTTTTCCGTGCCCAGTTTTAACCCAATAGAAACAAAACCGGTATTACAACTATTTTCGACTACATTTAAATAAGTTTGGGTGCCATGACCACCATGTTTCCAACAATGCAAAGTAGCATCTTCAACTTTAATGGCCCCGGTATCCGTGAACGTATCTTCAAAGATATTAATGGCCTTTTCTTCAATCGCACTTGTTAAAGTAATAATTTTGAAAGTACTCCCGGGTTCAAAAGTCATCCAAATGGGTAAATTACGATTGATAACTTCGGCGGTGGCGGATTTGTAATCATTGCTATTAAAATTTGGCCGACTACTCATGGCTAAAATTTCGCCCGTATTGGGATCCATAGCGATGGCAATCGCTCCATCGGCATCATACTTGGCCATTACTTTATCTAATTCATTTTCGACCGCTAGTTGCAAGTCTAAATCTAGAGATAATTGTAAGGTTATCCCACTCGTTGGGGCTTCATAAATTTCCGAAAGTTTTAACCGGTTACCTTTACCATCGGAAAAATATTTAATACTTCCATTTTCACCAGTTAAATATTCATCATAATATAGTTCTAAGCCAGATAAACCTTGATTATCAATACCAACATAACCTAATACATGCGATAAAACGGTATCATAGGGATAATATCTTTTTGATTCTTTAACTAAATAAACGCCGTCATAATTTAAATTATCAATAGCTTCGGCGGTTTCATAATCTAGCTGCCGACCTTCCGGATGGACCCGTTCAATCGAAGTTTTTTTAGTAATATGTTTTAAGATATCTTCGTAATTCGCATGCAAAATATTAGCTAAATCACTGGCTACCCGCGGCGCATCTTTAATTTGACTCGGAATTACGACTAAGGATGTCGTTGTAATATTAGTTGCCAACTCTCGCCCCTTGCGATCCACAATTTTGCCCCGATCGGCACTAATGGGTAACTCCCTACTCCATAATGATTCGGCAAGCTCTGATAATTTTTGATATTGAAAAACTTGGATATAAAAAACGCGGGCAATCATGATGATTAAGCACGTAATAATAACTAAAAAAATGAATCTAATGCGCGTATGAATCTCATTATAAAACATATTTTGTCCCTCTTTTAAAATATATTTTTCTTTTCCCTTTTTATTATTAAAACTGTTAGTGTCAAGAATTTTAAGGAAAAAAATAAAAAATAAACCAAAAAAAGATAAAAAAATAAGAATAAAGTAAAAAA
>CANQCH010000073.1 GCA_947589165.1 uncultured Bacilli bacterium | reverse complement strand
GATCAGGAAAAAGTTTTTATCGTGGAAGGTGATCATTTATTAAAAGAAGCCCAAAAGCAAAACTTAGTCCAAGAAGTAATTAGTTTAGATGATGCTAAGGCTGATTATTTAGTAACGAAAGAAATAATGCAAAAAATTAGTCGGCAAAAAAGTATTAGTTCCTGTATTGGTATTTGTCGGATGAAAAAGGAAGAAGAAATCACGGGCAATGTGCTTATTTTAGATTGCTTGCAAGACCCTGCGAATTTAGGTTCTCTTATTCGAAGTGCCGTGGCCTTTAATTTTTCAACTCTTATATTAAGTTTAGATACGGTAGATCAATATAATGAAAAAGCAATTCGGGCGAGTGAAGGCATGATTTTTAATGTTAATATTCTGCGTCGTGATTTGAAGGAAGCAATTTCCTTACTAAAAGAAAAAGGCTATACCATCGTGGGTACGGATGTGAAATCGGGACAAGAAATTGGTGATGTGCCAAAAGAAAAGATTGCTTTAGTGATTGGAAATGAAGGCCAAGGGATGCATCCTGAAATTAAGGCTTTATGTGATGAAATGACCCATATTCCTTTAAATGAAAATTGTGAATCTTTAAATGCCGGCGTTGCCGGGGCCATTTTAATGTATGAGGTTAATCATGAATAAATTTGTTGCCATTGGTACTTTCGTCAAAGCTCATGGCTTAAATGGCAAAATTAAAGTACTTAGTCATACTAATTTAAAGGATAAAATTTTTCAAGAAGGGCAAAAATTATATGTGGGGGCTAATCATACGCCTTATGTAATTAAAAGTTATCAAAAATCTGGGGTCTATGATTTAATTATGTTGCAAGATTTAACGAATCTTGATTTAATTAAACCTTTACTAAATCAAACTTTATATGTCAACATTGCCGAAATTAATTTAGATGAAGAAGAATATTTAGAAAGTGAATTAATTGGGGCTATCGTGAGGGAAAACGATGAAAAATTAGGCATTGGTTTAGATATAGAAGAAGGTAAATATTATAATTATTTAAAAGTAAAGGGGGCAAAAGAATTTTTAATTCCCCTTGTTAAAGCTTACATTTTGGCATATGATCGGGAACAAAACACTCTCAAGGTAAGTAATGCTAAAGCCTTAATTATGTAGTATAATAGGGATAAGTGATGGGTATGAAAATTGATATTTTAACATTATTTCCAAATTTATTTACCGGTTTTTTAAGTGAATCAATTATTAAACGGGCGATTGAAAAAAAGCTACTAGAAATTAATTTGATTAACTTTCGGGATTATTCGCCTTTAAATAATGGCCAAGTTGATGATACACCTTATGGGGGTGGACCGGGGATGGTTTTACGTTGTGAACCAATCTTTCGTTGTTTAGATGAAATTAAAACCCCGGATTCCGTAGTTATTATGCTTTCGCCAAGTGGTAAACCTTTTAAACAACAAATGGCCCGCGAAATTAGTCAAGCGAAGCATATAATATTAATATGTGGTCGTTATGAAGGTTTTGATGAAAGAATTAAGACTTTAGTCGATTTAGAAGTTAGTATTGGGGATTATGTCTTAACCGGGGGCGAAGTACCAGCGATGGTCGTTATTGATGCGGTATCAAGGCTTATTCCCGGGGTCATTAATGCTGATAGCTTAACTAGTGAATCCTTCGAAGAAAATCTTTTAGATTATCCCAATTATACTAAACCGAGTGAATATCGCAATTTAAAAGTTCCCGATGTATTATTAAGTGGCGATCATGCGAAAATTAAAGCTTATCGGGAAGAAGCCCGGCGAAATATTACGAAAAAGAATCGACCGGATTTAATGGAGTAAATCATGAGTAAATATATTATTAAAAAAGAGAGTATCAAAAAAGCCCATGTGAGTTATCAAACTAGCAATGGTTATGAATTTACCCCTAAAAATAAACAGTATGCTGAGATCAAAAAAATTACCGTTTTAGATAGTGATTTAAAAGAACAAATTTTTCGCCAAAAGTTAGCTAAAGAATATAAAAAAATTGTTAGTTATATCTATAATTTATTAAATACAACTAATGATGATGGGACGAGTACGTTAGTGGCTTATACGGAGTTAAAACGGTTAAAACAACTTTTAGCCTATAAATATGAAGAAAAAGTCCAACAAAAAGTCTTAGAAAAATATGAAAAAAAATTAAGTATTTTAGAAATCGAAGTCAAAAAATTAGCTGTTCAATTATATCAAAATCGAACAGCGGAATTAAATGCAAGTAAAGGAGCGCGACGATAATGAAACAAAAAATATTTATAGCCATGGCTATATTCCTAGTTATTGGCGGTTTTAGCTTTTTTTATTTTACAAAATTACGAACCTTTACGGTCATTTTTGATTCTAAAGGGGGAACATGGCCAGCGGCGCAAGAAATAAGAATTAATGGCCAAGTACAAAAGCCGAATGATCCTATCTTATCCGGTTATGATTTTTTAGGTTGGTATTATTTAGATGAAGAATATGATTTTATGATGCCGGTTACTCATAATATGACTTTAACGGCCCATTGGAAGGAGCACCAAGAAAAATAATGATAGATCGTTATCAAGAGGTAAAAAAAGCAAGTTGCTTAAGTATGGTAGGCAATTTCTTTTTAGGTGTTATTAAAGGAATTGTGGCTCTTTTTACCCATAGTCAAGCGATGCTGGCGGACGCTTTTAATAGTTTAAGTGATATTTTATCTTCATTTATCGCTTTTGTTGGTAACTATATTGCGAGTAAACCCAGCGATGAAGATCATAATTTAGGTCATGGTAAGGCCGAATATATTTATTCATTATTCATTAGTTTTATGATGATTATCTTAAGTTTAAAATTATTTCGGGATACCTTGGCAACATTTTGGACGAAAAGCCATGTGCAATTTTCCGTTTGGTTAATTGTGGTTTGCTTAGTGACCATTAGTGTGAAATTAGTTTTATATTGGTATAATAAACATTTAGCGAAAAAGATGCCTAATGTTTTAATTGAAGCATCTTACAAGGATCATCGTAATGATTGTGTAATTACTGCTTTTAATTTAATCTCGGCTTTGTTAAGTTTGGCCCACATTTATATTTTTGATTGTTTGGTATGTTTAGGAATTGCCCTTTGGATTTTAATTGAAGCTCTTAAAATTTTAAAGAAAAGTTACGATGTCTTAATGGATAAATCAATCTCGGGGGATACAAAAAATAAAGTTTTAGAAATAATTAAACAATATCCGGAAGTGAAAAAAATTAATCATTTTAATTCAACGCCGGTGGGTTATCAATATCAAATATCTTTTACGATTTTTGTAAATGGGCAAATGTCAACTTTTGATAGTCATGCGATTGCCAATAATTTAGAAAAAGAAATAGGGGAAAAAATACCGGAAATATATTTAGTTATTATTCATGTTAATCCATTATAAAAGGGATGATAACTAAATATATTTTTTTATTTCTTTCACAAAAATTGATTTATTCCGCCAGGGAACTAATAAATAAACTTCGTTGCGCGTTCGCGTTAAGGCAACATAAAATAAGCGCCGTTCTTCCGCATACATGATATTGGTTTCTTTGGCTTGTAATAAATCAATTAATTGGGGATTAGCTAATTGGTTGGGAAAACCATATAAATTATTTTCTAAATTAATTACAATTACACAATCAGCTTCTAAACCTTTGGCCGAATGAACGGTAAGATAACGAATAAATTTAGCTTTGTAATAAAAACCTTCTTGGGTAAAAGGATAATTTGGTGGTAAATAATTTTTTAAATCAAAATTGTTTCGACCTAAAACCAAAATATCTTCATAAGTTAAAACTTTATGTAAAAGTTTTAACAAACTAGTCCTTTTTTGTCCAAAATAGCTAATTTTAAGCGGTTTTTTTAGATGTTTGGGACTAAGTAATTGTTTTTCAATTTGGGCTTTATTTCGCCGAATAAAGCGGCTCGCAATATCAATTAATTCTTGGCTATTGCGATAAGTATATTTGAGTTTTAAAATGATAGCATCCTCAACTAAGAAAGTAAAATTTAAAAAAATATTAATATCACAGCCGGAAAATTTAAAAATGGATTGATAATCATCCCCCACGGCAAATATTTTAGCTTTATTCACGAGACGTATTTTATTAACCAAATTCCACCTAATTAAAGAAGTATCTTGAAATTCATCAATGATAATATATTGATAACTTTTATAATTATCAGCATATTTCGTCGCTGTAATTATTAAATCATCAAAATCTTGGGCATTGGTACTTCTTAATTCCTTTTGATAAATGAAAAAAATTTGGCTGATTAAAGTCATGATTAATTTATCGCAAGGAAAAAGCGTTTTTATGTCCGTGATAGTTTTAGCATTAGTTTTATACAAATGAATAAAAGTCGTAATTATTTTTTGTAAACCGCTAAAAGCCGACGAGGATAAAAATTCTTCATAAGTATAATAATGATAATATTTTAAAATCTTTAATTTTAATTTTTCGTTAGCCAGACTATAAAAATATTCCTTCGTAATGTATTCTAATAAATCATCTGGAGCAATAGAATAATTTATTTTGTTCGTTTTTAAAATATTTAAGGCTAATTTATGAAAAGTAAAAATATCGACAGGTAGGGAAATTTTCTTTTTTAAATCCGCAACACTTTTATTGGTAAAAGAAATAACTAAAATATTTTCTGGTTTAATGTTTAAAACGGTAGTTAAATAAATAATTTTGCCTAAAATGGTAAAAGTTTTGCCCGAACCGGCGGCCGCGATTAAAAGGGTATTTTTATTACTTTTAATGGCAGTCATTTGATATTGATCAGGCTTTTGGCCGGCGATTAACATAATAATTCCTTTCTTTTATTATGTTCTATCCGACTTTAAAATAGCAAATAATTATGATTAATGTCAAGATTTAACTTGTTTTTATGACAAATATGTACTAAAATAAGTTTTCGAGGGAAAAAATGAAAGATAAAGAAGAACAAATAAAAGATATTATTATAAAAGAAGTTGCCACTTATGGTTTTATTGGGGGATTAACTTTTTTAGGGGTTATGTTTTTTGTAAGTGGTCAAGAAGCTGCCGTTTTAGTGGATGCCATTTTAGCCGGAGGGGCAGCTACGGTTTTTAGTGTTGCAGTATCATATTTAACAATTGGTCAATATTTTGCTAAAAAACGGCAAAAAATTAGCCAAATGATGACAGCTGAAGAAAGCCTTGAAGATTCTTTACCGGTTTCCCAAAAGACCAAAGAAGAACCTTTTAGAGTAGAAGATAGATCTTTAAAAATGGAACCAACGGCTAATTTATATCCAATAAATAATAATCAAGTTATGATTCGCCAACGGAAGAAAAAATAGTTTGACAAATTTCGGGCAAAAAATGATTGCATTATTTATTTTAATATAGTATAATTGGTATTGTCATCGAGTGATTGCATAATATTAAATGGGCGCTTAGCTCAGTTGGTTAGAGCACCTGCCTTACAAGCAGGGGGTCATAGGTTCGAGTCCTATAGCGCCCACCATTTTTTTTGGAATTTTATAGCGCCGACTTAGCGTAACTGGTAGCGCAACTGACTTGTAATCAGTAGGTTGGGGGTTCGACTCCCTCAGTCGGCACCATTTTGGAGGGATAGCGAAGTGGTCAAACGCGGCAGACTGTAAATCTGTTCCTTCGGGTTCCATGGTTCAAATCCATG
>CANQCH010000072.1 GCA_947589165.1 uncultured Bacilli bacterium | reverse complement strand
AAATTTAAAATAGTGGGAATAAAGAAGACTATTATGCCCGCGATTACTCTTTTAATTAACCGGGCTGTCGCATCTTTCATCGCCTTATCATCACTGGCTATTAGAGCTTTAGCTAAATCGATACTCCCCATGACTACTAATAATAAGGGTACGGCAATTTTAACAGCAAAAATTAAATAACCGATAACATGTAAAACATTTTTGACACCATTTTGACTACAAATATCCATGCCCGAAACATTGCCAATTAAAACATTACTAGCATCGCCTTCTGTTTCATTTTCATTATAATTAGGAGCAGTCGCACCAGAAGCACTCAGAGAGCACGAACCATAAAGGGCAATATCATCTCTAGTTAAAACTTCATAAGCAATATTATTATGAGTTTTAGCTATTTTACATAATTCATTAAAATCGTCGCCAAATTGGGAATAATATGTATTATTACCAGTGCCACCAAAGCTACCTTCATCCGATTGACGAGCATAAAGAAAATAGGCTGGACAATTGCCATCTGCTGGCGGCGTAACTTCAACTTTATCATTAGTCTTATTACCATTATAACGTAAAAGATAAACATCAGTTAAGCCAAAATAACTAACTAAATTGCTGGCGGCAATGTTATTATTTTTATCGCGATAAACACATTTATAATTATCTTGAGCTTCTTCAATTCCTTCTTCTTGTGTCATATAAGGATCAACTAAAGATAGTGTTGTTTGACCATTGGTACAAGTGGTGGTATCTCCATATACATTAACAAACGACGTACTATCTTTTTTATAATAAAAATGTCTGGGATCATCATTTAAACAAGCCAAAACATATGGATTACAACTATTTTTACTATAAACCGCATCGACATTTTTATCTGAAAAAGTTATGCTTGATGGACTGCCATCAAATAAATAAAATTGATAATTAGCTGTATTACTAAAAAAACCTACACTCACCGTATAGCCATAAACATATTGTTGATAGTCATCAGCATAAATACACGTTTTACCATCATTTTTGGCCTTTTCAATCGCATCCGTATAAGCACTAGCCTTGACACTACTAATAAATAAAAATGTCATTAAGCTAAATATACATAACTTTCCCCATTTTTTCATATTTTGCTTCCTTTTTATTATTCATCATTTTCCAAATCTATTTTTTATTATATCATAACTATTATTATTTTTGCCGAAAATATATTAATTATCTTTCACTTTATTTGTGAAATTAAATCCTCTATTTTGGCTAATTCAAAGCCTTTACGATATAACGTATATTTAATTTTTTCTAAAAGAATTTCACCCTCATATTTTGTTTTTAACTTATTGAAAGTTTTAAAAAATTCTTTTGTTAAAATATCTTCATCATCCATAAAAGTAAAATTTTCTAATTTAGCCAATATATCTTCTAAAAAATAGCCTTCTTTAATTAAATATTGTTTTATTTTTTCTTTTAATAAGCGACTAGATAAATTATGGTTACTATTAATTTTCTTTTGAATTATTTTAGCAATTCTTTCTTGCCAAATTTTTTTAGTTATCGTGGTTAATTTAGCCATAATTTCTTCTTCCGTAAAACCTAATTTAGCTAATTCTCTTTTAATTAGATTAGGGCCTTTTAAAGTTAAATTAACTTGATCATTAATATAAGCTTGTAAATAATTCGCGGCATTTAAATATTTTTCATTTTCTAAACGGTTTATAGTTTCGTTAATAGTATCAGCCGGATATTTATTTTGACGTAAGTATTTTGCTACTTCTTTTTTGGTTCTTAATTTATAACTAAGATATTTTAAAGCTTTGTAATAGGCAGCAAGACTGTCATTAGCTTTTATTATTTGATCTCTTTCTTTACTCGTAAATTCTTTTTGGCTAAGTAAATTATATTTAATAATCGTATCATCATATAATTTTAAAGTGGTATCATCATCCCAAAGGACCGTATAAATATTATTTTTTTGTTTTTTAAATTTTATAATTTTCATTAATTACTTTGTTCTTTTAAATAAGCGGCACAAGCACGATCTAATTCTTGATGTAATTTTTCAACATCTTGATATTTTTTTAACCGCGCCCCACTCGCATATTTATGTCCTCCCCCATTATATTTACTAGCTATTTCATTAATTATTGGACCACGAGAACGAATATTAACTTTAAAAATTTCATTTTTTTCATCATAAACCACAAACATCCAACAAATTAATTCGTTAATAAAGAAGAAATTATTAACTTGATTGGATACTGCCGAATTCTCAACTTTATATTTTTCTAAAATATCATTAGTTACATGAATAAAACCCATGCCATTATCACTTATTTCTAAGTTATTAGTTAAATAAGCATGAAACTTTTCTTCGTTAATACTGCGATCATACAAATTATCATATAAAGAAACAAAATTAATGCGACTTTGATTAAGCAACCGATAAACCGTATTAAAGGTTTCTAAACTCGTATTTTGGAGTAAAAACCGATCACTATCAAAGACAATACCTAAATATAAATTTTCGGCAATTTTTGTATCCAAAACTAATTTTGTATCTAAAAGAAGTTCACTAATCATTTCGCAAGTACTAGATTTTCCCTCATCCGTCCAATCAACAGTACCAATGATATCTTCAGCAGGATGATGATCAATTTTTAAAATGGCTTTATAAGCCAAATCTTCAATGCCATCAACGCGAATAAAATTAGGTACATCTAAAACAATTAAAAGAGCGTTTTTTAATTCTTTCAAATCAACTTTATCTAAATTACCTAAATAACGGAATTTATAAACACCGGCGCCCACGGCATAAACTTTTTTATGGGGAAAAGTTGCCTTAATGGAATCTCGTAAAGCTATTTGACTGGCAATGGCATCAGGATCAGGCCCAATATGCCGCGCAATAACAATTTCATCATAATTTTTGATGATTTTGACAATTTGTTTAAATAAATCTCTTTTAATTGTAATCACAACCCTTCTACTTAATTAAATTCATGGTATCTAAGGCAATCATTAATTCTTCATTCGTCGGAATGACATAAACAGCGACGGTAGAATTTTCGGTACTGATTAAACCACTTTGGTTTTCTTTATAACTAGCAATGTTATTATTAACATTTTCATCAAAACTAATTCCTAAACAAGCTAACTTGGTTAAAACATTTTTCCGAAAATCAATGCCATTTTCGCCTAAACCAGCGGTAAAGACTAAAGCATCAACTTTACCATCTAATTCAACGTAGTATTTCGCAATATAATCAACAATACGTTTGACATACATTTCATTAGCTAAAATGGCCTTTTCGTTGCCACTTGCCATCGCTTCTTCAATATCCCGATGATCTGATGCGACTTCACTAATACCTAGTAGGCCACTCGCTTTATTTAAGGCATTATCTACCATATCTAAAGTCATATTCTTTTCTTGCATAATATAAGGAATCAAAGAATAATCGATATCACCGGAACGCGTTCCCATCATAATTCCTGCATTAGGGGTAAAGCCCATTGTTGTATCGAAGCTTTGACCATCTTTAACGGCACATAAAGACCCCCCAGAACCAATATGACAGATAATTAAATTAATATCTTCCCGGCCTAATTTTTCTTGCATCGTTTTCGTTATATATTTATGACTGGTGCCATGAAAACCGTATTTTCGTACACCATGTTTTTCATACCATTCGTAAGGTACCCCATATAAATAGTTTTCTCGAGGTAACGTTTGATGAAAGGCAGTATCAAAAACCCCTATATTAGGCGTATTTGGTAAAGCTTCCCGGAAGGCCTTAACGCCAATTAAATTGGCTGGATTGTGTAATGGTGCCAAAGGAATTAGTTTTTCCACTTCGGCAATGACGGCATCCGTGATGACTACACTTTGAGAATACTTTTCGCCCCCATGAACTAAACGATGGCCAACTCCATCAATTTCATTTAAAGAAGCAATAATCTTATTATTTAATAATTCGGCAATTAATATTTTAACGGCATCTTGATGATCAGCTACTGTGGCCACTTTTTTTTCTTTTTGACCGTTTAATTTAATTGAATAAAAACTATCGGCTAAACCAATTTTTTCAAAATAACCCCCGATTAATTCTTTCCCCGCTGGCATTTCAAATAATGTAAATTTCAATGATGATGAACCAGCATTAACTGCTAAAATTTTCATTTTCCACCTCTCTATCATTATACAAAAAAAAGTAGCGTTTGACTACTTTTTATTTTTCTTAAAACAAGATTAATTATAAGGCACAGGTACCATATACACCGAAAAAGCGTAAAATATTTTCCGTTAGTATCGGTACAAAGAATATTAATATCGCATAGATAAATCTTTTCACTGTGGTACTAATGGCTTTTCTTAAAGCATCATTATCTTGATTAACTATGGCTTTCACAAAGTCTATCGTACTAAATATAAAGAGAGCCGCAATTCCCGCATATCGAATTACTTGTAAAGCTTTTTGAAGCCAGTATGCTGGAGCATTAGGATCACTAGTTGGTCCTAATAAACCATAACAGTCCATTCCCGTATAACCTACATTATCATCAGTGCCTGTTAATCCGGTATTACTATCAGTATTATTATTTGAACCCCAAACTTTATCCGAAATATACTCATTATAAAGTACGCCACCGACTTTAGTGTAACCGGCTCTTATTCTGGAACTTATATAACATGTCGAATTATTTAACCATATATATAATTCGGGACATTCTGCCGAATCTTTAAATGCTGTTTCACTTAAATAATTAGTACTTGCTTGATAGGTAAGCCCATTTACAGTTAATTTCCCGCGAGAATCCCTTTGTACATTAAAATTTCCGCAAATATTATTTTCATAATAGCAGGCATATTGCTTTTTAGCGTTGGGGGTTGCAGTAGAATTATAACATACTCGAGCAAAATAGTTTGTTTTATCATCTGTCTTATCAGCTCGTGTGGCTACGGATATATTAGCTTGAACAGCACCTCCACAAACTGCTAATACATTTGCTGCTTTACCAACACACCCTAAAACTTCAATTCCACCATTACCAATATTACCAAGCCATATTCTACGTAAATCACCATTTGAACATTCACTAGCATTTACATATTGATGGTCGTCGGGAAGACCAATAACAGTATATACCTCATCTTCATATTCGGAATCTACTTTGGGAACATCTTCATCAGGATCCCATGGCTCATCAGTTCTATGTCCATAATCAAAAGTATATTTATTATCACCTATACGATATTGTGGTTCGTCAAGACTTCCTTCTGCTCCCATGAATATATTACAAAGACCATTGTTATCGTATTCAACACCAGAATATACTGCAGGACAACCTTTATCCAAGTAACCATAATCTGTCCAACTTTGGTCAATATCAAAATAATTAACTTGCATTTGAATATTTTTATAAAGAGTATTATCAAATTTAACTTCTCGACTTATTTCACCCGTATTATCGTCAATAGTTAATTCAAAACTGCCACAACCATAAACACTATTTTTGCCACCAGATTCCTCTACTGATTGTTCACTTTTATATTGACAAGAATAAGCTTTAATATCTTTAATATAAAATCCAAATGATAAAAGTATAAATAATAAAAAAGCAATTATTTTCTTTAATTTCATTTTCTACCTCTCTATCATTATACAAAAAAAAGTAGCGTTTGACTACTTTTTCTTATTCACCAATTTTCGTATAAGTACAACTACCATCAAATGGGGTAAATAAACAACTCGAGCAACCTGTAAAATTCGTTTGATTATCACTTACTCCATCCACTAAACCTAAAAAGAAATTTAAAATAGTTGGAATAAAGAAGAC
>CANQCH010000071.1 GCA_947589165.1 uncultured Bacilli bacterium | reverse complement strand
AAATATTTTAATTCCTTTTTTAAGATAATATCAATTTCTGGAGGATAGTTCATAATCTTTTGATGGTACTTATATTCGTTTTTATCTAAGATCCGGTAACCACCATCAGGATAAACTCTTAAATCCAAATCATAATCAATGTATTTAATGATATCTTCATCAATTAAATAAGGGGATGCCATATTACAATAAAAGAATAAACCAAATGATTTTAATTGAGCAATGACATTAAACCAATGATGTTTATAGAAAAAGATGATGGCTAATTCTTTTGTTGTATAATTGCGACCATCACTTTCATGAATCTTAACCATATTATTAGCGCAAACTATATAATCATCTTTTACATCTAAAACGATTGTATCTTCACTAGCCCGAATGATTTTACCATTATGTTTATAACAATGAATCTTAAAATTATCGCCAACTTTTATTTTTCTTTCTTCCATGTCCCTATTATATCTTAAGAAACAAAAAAAAGCAAAAATGCTTTTTTAGTTTAAATATTCAATAGCCCGATTTAATACTACATCGGTTTCCGTCTCTGTTTCTGGTTCTGGCACTTCAATGTCCGGAACAATTCCCTTGCCATCAATGCATTCACCATTAGGTCGAAGCCATAAAGCTGAAGTATATTTGGCCATACTGCCATCTTCTAAAGCATAAGTTTGTTGAACTTTACCTTTACCATAAGTTTTGGTCCCAATAAGAGTTGCTCCATAACTATCCTTTAAAGCAGCCGTTAAAATTTCCGCGGATGAAGCACTGCTACCATTAATTAAAACTACTACCGGAATATTTAATGCCGTGGCCGTTTCATCATAATAGGCGGTTTTGCCATCTTTATTATCTAACGTAAAAATTAATTTTCCTTCAGGCAAAATTTGACTAGCTATATCTTTAGCGCCATCTAAATAACCACCCGTATTATTTCTAACATCAATTATTAATTTTTTCATCCCTTGTTTTTGCAATTCCGTTAAAGCTTTTGTAAACTGTTCATTAATGGTATTGGAAAAGACTGATATATTAATATAACCGATATCTGTATTTTCTAATAAGTGGTAATCTACTTGTGAAATTAAAATCGTTTTTAATTCAATATTAAATTCTTGTTCCTTATTATTCCGTAATACTTTTATTTTGACCACTTTCTTATTTGTATTTTTTATTTCACTTGCCACATCCGAAGCCACACATTCGGTAAAATCTTTATTATCAACTTTAATAATAACATCGCCAACTTGTAAACCGGCTTTCGCTGCCGGTGAATTTTCATTAACGGCTTGAATTGTACAATTAGCAATCGTTATTCCTATACCTTTATATGAACCTTCTAATTTTTCGGTTAAAGCTTCTCTTTGTTCTTTAGTTAAGTAAGTCGTATAATTATCGCCTAAATAATTAAGCATCGCATTTATCGCTTTTTCTAACATTTCTTGTTTATTGACATCTTTATAATAATTGGTTAAAACGGATTCATAGACATCTAAAAATTCTTTTAAATTTTCATCTTTAATTAAATTAGTATAGGTTATACCATCTGTTCCTTTATAATTATTGGTAATAATTACCCCGACAGTTATTGCCGAAACAATAGAAGTTAAACAGACAATAACAATCACGGTCAATAAACTAAAACCTTTATCTTTCATCTTATGCTCCTATAGTCATTTTACCATGAAGGCAAAAAAAAAGAAAGCTAGAAAACTAAATGTTTAACTCTTTCTTTACTTTCGTAATATCTTCATAATATTTGGTGATTTTGCCTTTACTTATTTTCACAAAAGTAAATTCACCAAACTTAACATCGTTAATACTAGTTGCTTTTGGATTACTTTTACCATCAGCCGTATAATATTTTTCATTTAACTTATTATTTAAATTACAATAATAGATTTTTAAAGCATCTTCTTGATTCATGTATTTATTAAATAAAGCTGAATAATAAACCGCATCCGCTAAATCATCTTTATAAAGGGCAACATAATACGTACCTTCCGGGCGATTAAACATGGTTCCAACCGTTACTGCATCATAATTAATCGTGGCATCCGTTGCTTCATCATTATAATGATATACATTTTTTAAGGAAGCATAATAACTAATAAAATAAATTATTACTACTACCACAATAATTACTAACAAAATGACCACAAATCTCAATACTTCTCTTTGATCATCATTTAAATAATCTAATTTACTAACCTTATTAACATTAACCTTTTTTTTCATATAACCTCACCACTTCAAGTATAACAAAAAATAGACAAGATGTCTATTTTAATGATGATACAAGCGTCGAATTTCCTAAACTGGCAGCCACACTTACCATTTCATTAGTTGTTAGATCACTACTAACTAAATAATAATTAATATTATTGGCGTCCCAACTTAAAGAATTACTACTTAAAGCCCCAATTGTTTCATAAAGCATCAAAGGGTCACCATAAACGGGAATTACTTCAAATTCATTATTTACTTTCGCTACTTCTTCGACAATTACAAAATTCTTATCGCCACTGAAAGTTAATATTACCCGATTACTATCTTCTCCTTCTATAGTTTCCGAATTACTTAAATGGGTATTCGCCGGGATATATAAAGGATAAATAATATCATCTAAGAAGGATGTCGTCTCATCTTTATTAGTATTACAGCCTTCTTTCGTATCACAAGTATCTTCTTTTGGTGTTTCAGTATTTTCCGTTTTATTTGGTGTTGTGTTTGTACCCGGATCATTATTTAAATCTTCATCAATTAAATCGTCTAAAACAAAATCATCTTCATCTAATTTAGCTTTTAAATTAACTTCATTAAAATTAACTTTAATTTTAACAATGTCATCTTTATTATAAACTTCTACTTTTTCAATGTTCATATTTTTATCAAAATATAATTTTTGATAACTTAATTCTTCATTATTGGGATAATTAACCGCACTTTTTAATATATAATTTTTATCCGTTTCCGTCATTTCTACTTTGGCATCATTTTTAATGTCCTTAACCAGATTACCTAAAAGATAAGCTTGCGATGAATTTTCGGGCCAAACACTATCAAATTTAAAACTTTTATTTAAGGATGGTGTAACAACGTATAAACCTTCATCATTTTTTAAAATAACTTGTTCATGATTATTGGTTTGGTTAATTAAGACGACTTTATAATAATCATCTTTTAAAAAGTATGATTCTAAACTATAAGTAAAAGTTTCTTCACTACTACTTATTTCCATCGTTCCCGATAATTTATAAGATTTGCTATTATTTACTTTATTAGTAAAATCTTTAACCGCATCTTCGACCTTATATTTGCCACAACCTGCTAAAAATAATAAAATAAAGGCCCCCAATATTAAAAACTTTTTCATATTTAACCCCACTTTCTATTTAAATATATTTTTCATTTTTTAAAATATACATGAATAATTATGCAATATTGGACCATAATAAAAATAAAGGAAGGATGGATTATGGCAACAATACAAAAAATTGCATTAGTATTTACAATCATTGGGGCTCTAAACTGGGGCTTAATTGGTTTATTTGAATTTAACTTAGTGGAAACTTTATTTGGTAATATGGCAATTCTCGAAAGAATTATTTATGCAATTGTTGGTATCTGTGGATTAATTAATATTGGTATTTATTTCATGGATTTAGATCAAGAAAGTCATCGCTAGTACACAAAAAAAGAGCTCCGAAGCTCTTTTTTATTTGGTAATTTTAATTTTTACTTTACTAGATACTTCATATCTAATTAATGGATTCGTATTCGTAATTTTAATATCAACTTCATGTTCCCCAACGCCAAGACCACTTAAATCGACAACGGCATTAATATCATTTTCTGTAATCTTTTCAATTTGAGAAGCTACCCCTTTTACTTGAATGGTGATATTTTGGCCGGGATTTTGGGTGGCAGTTAAACCCTCAGCAATATTTTCCGTATATACCGTTGGAATATTAAGAGTTTTTTGTTGTTCTTCACCAAAAGTCGTTGTAATCTTAACACTCCTAGTACTCATTTCCCGCACCCCATTTGGTTTTGTAATCGAAACTTCATACGTTTTCGTATTATTATTACCTTCGCCATTAACATTAATAGTTACCGGTACACTTTCAATTTGATCAATAGAGTCTTTATCGCCATAAATCGTGATTGATTGGGATTCCACACCATCAATCGTTAAAGAGGCAATGGCGCGACCGGCCACTAAATTACCAGTTGTTTGTACAACTAAAGGTACTGTTTTCGAATAACTATCAATTACTAAAGTCGCACTCGTTGTTTCCGGCACAATTTCGACATTAGTTAATTTAACCCCTTCGGAATCATAAGCTACTAATTCCACATCATCAACATCATAAGTTCCGGCATCTTTAAAATCTTGTTTCTTTAAATCAATTAAGGCTTTGACAGTTGCAATTTGTTCTAAAGCTTCATTACTACCCTTAACCACCGCTTCGGTTTTATTTAAACTAACGCTTTTCACACTCAATTTACTATTTAATTTATCAATATTTAATAAATCATAAGATAAAGAGAAAACACTACTTTCTTTATTTTTAATTGATACTTGAACATAACTTGGATCTAATTTATAACCTAAACTATTAATTGATTTGGAATAAGTAAAGTAAACTTTTCTGGTCTTATCACTGGCGGTATAATCTGATAGATCTAATATTACTTCATATTCGCCTAGTTGTTTAGCTAAATAAATATCACTTTTGCGACCTGTGATCGTAATATCAACCGTATCGGGAACACCTTCCACCACATAAGCTTCGGCATTATATTTTACAACTACCGGAACATTGGTAATGACTTCAGCTTCCGTTTCCACTAAAGTTATAACTTTAGAATCAATTAAAAAGAATAAGACAACCGCAATTACTAAAGATAAATAAATAAGGAAATGGGGCCGATTTAAAATTTTATCTAAATGGCCTTGATTTTTCTTCCATTTTTTTGAAATAAAATAAACCACCCGACTAATTGGTACAACTATTCTTTTATCAATAAAATTATATATTTTTCGCAATAACTTACGCATTGTCTTCACCTTCGCTTTCTTCTTCGTTTTCATCCGCTTCGAAGAAAACTTCTGCTTTAGGTTGTAATTCATCAATTAGCATCATGCGAAATTCATCAGGGCTTAAATTATAATGTAATTCGCCATCGACCGCGATACTTAAGCGCCCGGTTTCTTCCGAAACAACTAAAGCCAAAGCATCACTTTCTTCGGCAATACCTAAAGCTGCCCGGTGCCGAGTCCCTAAACGTTTGGAAATATTCGGATTCATACTCGTTTTAAATACGGAACCAGCACAAGTGATGCGATCCCCTTGAACAATTACCCCACCATCATGTAATGGTGAATTAGGGAAAAAGATCGTTTCCAATAAAGAATCAGATAAATCCGCATATATTTTAGTTGAAGAAGAAATATATTCTTCTAGCGATATTTCTCTTTCAATAACAATTAAAGCACCAATCCGATTTTTTCTTAGATAATCAGTTGCCCGGGTAATTTCATAAACAACTTTTTCCCGTTCATCCACGGTTAAAACTTTATGCCGGCCTAAAAGTTGGGTCCGACCTAAAGATTCTAAGACACTTCGAATTTCCGGTTGAAAAATCACAATGATAGCTAATGGTCCCCATTGAACCGCATATTCTAAAATAACACCAACAGTATTTAAATTTAATAAATCACTTAATAGTTTAACTACTAAAATAACAATTACACCTTTAAATATTAACACCATCTTAATATTATTTTTAATATTTTTTAAAATATAATAAAATGCTAACCAAACAAAGCAGATATCAATTATTTTGGTAAT
>CANQCH010000070.1 GCA_947589165.1 uncultured Bacilli bacterium | reverse complement strand
TACTCAACGTGAGCAGTATTAATTGTAATACCTCTTTCTCTTTCTTCTGGTGCTTTATCGATATCAGCATAATCAACGAATTCACCAAAATATTTTGTGATCGCAGCTGTTAAAGTTGTTTTACCATGGTCAACGTGACCAATTGTACCAATATTAACATGTTCTTTTGACCGATCAAATTTTTCTCTTGCCATAGAATATTTTCCTCCTTTTTCTTATTACTATTCTATTTTATCTAATGCTTGAATTTTTTTCAAGTATTATTTTAATTTATGCTGTTTTTCTTAATTATTTCTTCAGCAATTGATTTTGGAACTTCTTCATAGTGATCTAGTTCCATGGTAAAGTTACCACGACCTTGGGTATTACTCCGTAAGCTAGTTGCATAACCGAACATATCGGCTAAAGGTACCATTGCTTTAATTGATAAAGCATTACCCCGGGATTCATTACCCATTGGTTTACCTCTACGACTAGTTAAGTCGCCCATAACATTACCCATGTATTCTTCCGGTACAATTACTTCCACTTTCATAATTGGTTCAAGTAAAACTGGTTTACATTTATTTTTAGCTTCTTTTAAAGCTAAGCTAGCCGCAATTTTAAAGGCCATTTCGGATGAATCGACATCATGGTAAGAACCATCAAATAAGGTAGCTTTAACATCAACCATTGGGTATCCGGCTAAAATACCACCGGCCATAGCTTCTTGTAAGCCTTTGTCCGTAACGGGAATATATTCACGGGGAACTACCCCACCGACAATGGCATCAACGAATTCATAGCCTTTATCTGGATTTGGTTCAAAACGAACCCAAACATGACCATATTGACCACGACCACCAGATTGTTTAATGTAACGACCTTCACATTCCGCTGTTTGCGTTAAAGTTTCGCGGTATGCAACTTGTGGTCGACCGACATTAACTTCAACCCCATATTCTCTTTTCATTCTTTCAATTTGAACATCTAAGTGAAGTTCACCCATTCCACTCACAACAGTTTGACCTGTTTCAGGATCAGTTTTAAATTTGAAAGTTGGATCTTCATCTGCAAGCTTTTGTAAAGCCGTTGTCATTTTTTCTTGATCCGCTTTTGATTTTGGTTCAATCGCCTCATCAATAACTGGAAGTGGGAATTCCATTCCTTTCATGATAACGGGATTTTTTTCATCACATAGAGTATCCGCCGTGGTGGTATATTTTAAACCAACAGCAGCCGCAATTTCACCACAATATACTTCCGTAATTTCTTTTCGAGTATTGGCATGCATTTGTAAAATCCGGCCCACTCTTTCTTTTTCGCCCTTCGTAGAGTTATAAACATAACTACCACTAGTTAAATGTCCAGAATAAACCCGGAAGAATGCTAACTTCCCAACAAATGGATCAGCCGCGATTTTAAAGGCCATTGCCGTAAATGGTTCATCATCAGATGGATGACGCCATACATCATTACCATTTTTATCAAAACATTCAATTGCTGGTACATCAGTTGGCGCTGGCATGTAATCAATAACGGCATCTAAAGCTAATTTTACCCCCATGTTTGATAGGGCACTACCACACATTACTGGGAAGAATTCTGCTGCTAAAACACCTTTCCGAATAGCTTTTTTAATATCTTCTATCGCAAGGTCTTCACCTTCAAGATATTTTTCCATTAATTCATCATCGAATTCAACGGCTTTTTCAATTAATTCGGTCCGTTTTTGTTCAACGATTTCTTTTAAATCTTCCGGAATTTCAATTTCCGTCGCATTTTCATGTTCTTCACCATCATAGTGATAGGCTTTTCTGGTAAGTAAATCAACAACGCCATTAAATTCACTTTCGGCACCAATTGGCCATTGAATAGGTGCATAATTAACCCCTAATCTTGACTTAATAGTTCCTAAAGTAAATTCAAAATCCGCGCCAATTTTATCCATTTTATTAGCAAAAATCATTCTTGGTACTTTGTATTCAGATGCTTGCCGCCAAACAGTTTCGCTTTGCGGTTCAACCCCTGCATTAGCATCAAGTAAACAAATAGAACCATCTAGTACTCTTAAAGATCTTTGTACTTCGACTGTAAAGTCAACGTGTCCTGGGGTATCAATAATATTAAGCCGATATCCTTTCCAATGCGCCGTAGTGGCCGCACTGGTAATGGTAATACCTCTTTCTTTTTCTTGATCCATCCAATCCATTTGAGATTCTCCATCATGAGTTTCCCCAATTTTATGAGTAATACCAGTATGGAATAAAACTCTTTCGGTAAATGTTGTTTTACCGGCATCGATATGAGCCATAATCCCAATATTTCTTAATTTATCTAAACTAACATCTCTAGCCATAATTCACACTACCATCTATAATGAGCAAATGCTTTATTTGCTTCTGCCATCCGATGTGTGTCTTCGCGTTTCTTGCAAGCACCACCAGTACCATTAGCCGCATCCATAATTTCATTTGCTAAATTGATGGCCATTCCCTTTCCACTTCTTAATTTTGCATAATTAACTAACCATCTTAAAGCTAAAGTTTGGGCTCTTTCATCATTTACTTCAATTGGTACTTGATAATTAGATCCCCCAACCCGACGTGATTTAACTTCTAATGCTGGTTTAATATTTTCCATCGCATCGTTAAAGACATCCATTGCCGGACGATTAGTTTCTTTTTCAACTCTTTCAAATGCTTCATATAATATTTTTTGGGCAGTTCCCTTTTTTCCATCAGTCATAATTTGATTAATTAATTTTGTTACAACTTTCGAATTATATATAGGATCTGGAAGCACATTTCTTTTTACTGCTCTTCTTTTACGCATTATTTTTCCTCCTTAACTCTTATTTCTTAGGCTTTTTAGCGCCATATTTACTACGACCTTGTTTTCTGTCTTCAACACCGTGCGTATCAAGCGTTCCACGAACAATATGATAACGAACACCGATAAGGTCTTTTACTCTACCACCTCTTACTAAAACAACACTGTGTTCTTGTAAGTTGTGGCCTTCACCAGGAATATAAGCATCGATTTCTTTCCCATTAGAAAGTCTAACACGGGCATATTTTCTTAAAGCTGAGTTCGGTTTCTTTGGAGTCCGCGTCCCTACCTTAGTACATACTCCTCTTTTTTGAGGACTTTTAGCATCCGTTGTCTTTCTTTCCAAAGTATTAAATCCCACGTTTAAAACGGGACTTTTACTTTTTCTGGTTTTACTTTTACGATTCTTTTTAACAAGTTGGTTTATTGTAGGCATATTTTTCTCTCCTTCCCATTAACACATAACCAGGCGTATCTAACTTTTACTTTTATTAGGTTCTACCTAAGCAGAACCTAAATTTAAAACGCATACATAATATAACAATTTATTATATGATTGTCAAGCTAATTTTTTGCAAAAATTTTCTAAATACATTCTGTTTCTAAATCTTGATATTTCTTTTTTATTTTTTCTAAAGTTCTTCTTTTTAAATCAATAACATTTTGACGACAAACATTATTTTCTTTTGCAACCCTTATTTCCGTTTTACCTTCCACAAATAATTTAAATAAAATTTCACGTTGTTTTGGCGTTAACAATTCAAATATTTGGCCAATTAAATCGTGATCTAATAGACGATCAATCATAATGACCTCATCCCAAGTTAAACTATTTTCTAACGTAGTCATATTTACAAGATTATATAATAAAACTTTTAAACTATTAATGGTATCAATGTTTACTAAAGAATCATCAATTTTTAAAACTCGATTTAGATATTTAAAAATATCATATATTTTTCTTAAACGTTCATCATTCCCATCCGAAGTTTCAATTACCATTTTTTTAAAGTTTTCATAACTAAAATTAGGATTATTTTTACTTTCTTTTAAATATAAATAATACCAATTAGTTAAATTATGCAATTCTTTACTGCTAAAATCTCCAGCTGAACAATCTTTTCTACTATTTAAATTACCCAAAATATGATTTAAAAAATATTGACTATATAAAATATAACTCGAATTTAAATCATACATATAGGCTTTAGAATATATGCTACCTTTTGAAATATAATTAATCCAGGCCTCCACGGTGGCATTAATTACATCTTCCATATCAAACCAATTACAAATTATATTAATAAAGATACTTTGTTTTAAAAATTGATAAATATGTTCTAATGTTCCTAGAACGATTACGTTTCTTATTTCACTTTTTTTCTTTTCATCTTTTTCATTTAAAAATAATCGCATTAATTGTTTTGCTTCTTTAGGACTTAAAACATAATATTTAGTGATACTCTTATGCCATTGTTCTAATACTTTATAATTATCAAGAAACTTTTTATCTATTTCTGAATCCATAACTAAAACCCTTTCTTACTTTTAGGAAATTTTCGTTTATCTCTTTGTGATTACATTTCGCAATCTAATCTAACTCTAAATCTTGATATTTCTTTTTTATTTTTTCTAGCGTTCTTCTTTTTAAATCATTTACACTTTGATGGCAAACATTATTTTCTTGGGCAATACTTATTTCATTTCTACCTTCCACAAATAATTTAGCTAAAAGTTCGCGTTTTTTGGGCGTTAATATATCATTATCACCAAATATTTGTTCAATTAAATCTTGGCATAATAACCGATTAATCATTGTTTTTTCATCATAAACTAAATTATTATTAAATGGAGCCATATTACAACCAAAATATAAGAAATATTTTAATTTATTAATTACTTCTAATGTTAAATTTTCTTCTTTTATTCCAAATACATTATCTAAATATTTAAAGGCATTATATATTTTTAATAAACTTTTTTCATTCAATTTATTAGTATAACTCCATATAACTTTTTTAAAATCAACAAAACTAAAACTAGTTTTATCTTTTTTATTATTTAAATATAAATAATACCAATTTGTTAATTCCCGAAAATCATTAACCACTCTTTTATTAACAAAAGAAAGAGTATTACTACTACATAAATTACTTAATATGTGATTTAAAAAAGTTTGACCATATAATGTATATTCAGAATCTATAGTGTACAAATGTGCTCGAGAATTTATTTGTTCTTTGGAAATAAATTTAATCCAAGCCTCCACAGTGGCATTAATGACATCTTCCATATCAAACCAATTACAAATTAGATTAATAAAGACACTTTGTTTTAAAAATTGATAAATATATTCTAATGTTCCTAAAACAATAACATTTCGAATTCCAACTTTTTTCTTTTCATCTTTTTCATTTAAAAATAATCGCATTAATTGTTTGGCTTCTCTAGGACTTAAAACATAATATTTGGTAATACTAGCATGCCATTGTTCTAAAATTTTAGAATTATGTTGAAATTTTTTATCTATCTTAGAATTCATAACTAACCTTCTTAAAAATCTCTTATATTATAAAGATTTTTCTTTCATTGTCAATAAAAAAACTAGGTCATTACCTAGTATATGTTTCATATTCGTTAAGATTAAAACCATATTGTTCCGCCATGGCAATTAACTCTTCGACGCTCGCATTTTGCACTTTACTAATTTCCACAACGGCTACGCCATAGCCAGTATAAAAAGCGGTGCCCAAATAATCAATTAAATCATTTCGTAATTTTTCAATATCTATTTTCATTTAAATACCTAATTGATTATACAAAGAATAAATTAAAAAGGCAGCTATTAAAAGAGCAATTAAAATAGCCGCACAAAAAAATAACATTTCGGCCATACCCCAACCATGATTATTTAATTTCATATAATCCGCTCCTCACTTAAAATATTATATATAATTATCTATTTTTAGTCAAATAAAAAACCAAGTCAGCGACCTGGTATTTTACTTTTATTAAGCTAATTCTACTTCAGCACCAGCTTCAGTTAATTGATCAGCATAACCTTGAGCTTCTTCAGCAGGAAT
>CANQCH010000069.1 GCA_947589165.1 uncultured Bacilli bacterium | reverse complement strand
CCTTTTTCATATTTTGCAACCGCGGGAGCAGACATATTTAATAAAATACCTGCTTCTTTTAATGATAAGTTTTTTAAAAGTCTAATTCTTTTTAAATTTTTTCCAATTTCTTTCATTTTATCGTCCCTTTCTGGTTAATATTTTAACATAAAAAAGTAGAAACGTAAACTAAATATATTGTGTAAGAGTGATTTTTATAATGAAGAGAATTTGTAAAGCTTTAATGATATATATAATGAATGTAATATTAAATTGTATAAAATAGCTTAAGATATCATGAAATATGATGAAGCTAATTATGTTGTTGTATATAAGTAATTCATTGTACTAATAATTAATTTTAAACAAAAATCTTTAAAATTAATTAGCGTTATTATATAATAGAGTTGTATAGTTTTTATTTGAGGGATGTAATTAATGAATGAGTATGAAAGTGAAAAAAAATTAGAAGAAAGAATTATTGTAGAGTTACAAAAACAAGGCTATGAAAAAATTGAAATTAATAATGAAAAGGAGTTATTAAGTAATTTTAAAGAACAATTAAATAGACATAATAAAGAGGTTTTAAAAAATAAACCATTGTCAGATAAAGAATTTAATAGAGTTTTAGCAAAAATTTTAAATAAAAGTGTGTTTCAATCTGCGAAGGAATTAAGACAAAAACAAAATATTGAAAGAGATAATGGTGAAAAAATTTATATAGAATTATTTAATTCCAAAGATTGGTGTAAAAATACTTATCAGGTTACACATCAAATTAATGTTGTTGGAACATATAAAAATAGATATGACGTTACTTTATTGATCAATGGTCTTCCGTTAGTTCAAATTGAATTAAAAAAAAGAGGGATTGATTTTAAGGAGGCTTTTAATCAAATATTAAGATATAAAAAACATTCTTATCCTGGACTGTTTAAATTTATTCAAATTTTTGTAATAAGTAATGGAGTTGATACCAAATATTTTGCTAATGGAGATGGAGATTTATTATTTTCTCATACTTTCTATTGGACTGATTTTGATAATAATCGTATAACAAATTTAGAACAATTTATTGTATTTTTTCTTGAAAGATGTCACGTTTCTAAAATGATAGCACGTTATATGGTTTTAAATGAAACTGAAAAGAGTTTAATGATTCTTAGACCATATCAAGTTTATGCTGTTGAGGTATTAATAGATAAAGCAATTAATACAACTAGTAACGGCTATATTTGGCATACTACAGGGTCGGGAAAAACTTTAACGTCATTTAAGGCCAGTAAGGTATTATCAATACAACCTCAAATAAATCAAGTATTTTTTCTTGTTGATAGAAAAGATTTAGATAAACAAACATTGGACGAATTTAATAAGTATGAACCTAATTGTGTTGATTTAACAGATCAAACGGATAAATTGGTTGAACAAATGAGAGATTCAACTAAACCATTAATAGTTACTACTATTCAAAAAATGGCTAATGCTGTTAAAAATCCGAAATATAAAGAATTGATTGATAAATATAAAGATTTAAAAACAATTTTTATAATTGATGAATGTCATCGTTCTCAATTTGGAGATATGCATAAAGTAATTGCTAAGCATTTTTCTAAAGCACAATATTTTGGATTTACTGGAACTCCCAGATTTGAAATTAATAAATCCCAAGATGGTCGTACCACTGCTGACATCTTTAAAAATTGTTTGCATACGTATTTAATTAAAGATGCTATAAAAGATGAAAATGTTTTGGGCTTTTCAGTTGATTATATTAAGACAATGAAAATTAAACCAAATTCTATAGATGAAAAAGTATCAGCAATAGATAAAGAAGAAGCACTTAGTAATCCTGAAAGACTTGGTTTAGTAGCTCGTAATATTGTTGAACATCATAAAACAAAAACTCGTAATGGAACTTATAATGCTATTTTTGCGGTATCCTCTGTAAAAATGCTAATTCAATATTATGATATATTTAAGTCTATGGATACGGATTTAAACATAGGAGCAATTTTTACTTATGAAGCAAATGAAGATTTAGAAAATCAAAAGGAGCATTCACGTGATTCGCTAGAAAAAATAATTAGGGATTATAATAATAAATATGGCACTAATTTTTCAACTAACAATGTAGAAGCATATTTTAAAGATGTTGATAAAAAATTTAGAAATGTTGATATTGATATTTTGTTAGTTGTAGATATGTTTTTAACTGGGTACAATTCACAAAAATTAAATACTCTTTATTTAGATAAGCATTTAACTTATCATTCTTTAATTCAAGCATTTTCTCGAACTAATAGAATTGAAAAAAAGACTAAGCCATTTGGAAATATTGTTTGCTATGATCAAACTACGAAAGAGGATGTAGATGAAGCAATAAAATTATTTTCTCAAACCAATAATACAGAAATTGTTTTAATGAAACCATATAAAATATATTTAGAACAATTTAAAAAACAATTAAAAAAGTTACGTGATATTGCACCTATTGTAGAAGATGTTGATAATTTGGAAAGCGAAGATGATCTAAGAAAATTTATTTTGGCATTTAGAGATTTATCAAGAACATTAGTAAACTTGCAAAATTTTAATGACTTTGATTTGAATACTGCTAAATTGGGAATATCAATGCAAGAAATTTTAGATTATAAAAGCAAATATTTAAATATATATCGTGGAGTATCAGAATCTTTCAATAAAGTGTCAATACTACAAGATATTGATTTCTCATTGGAATTAATTCAAACAGATAAAATAAATGTAGCGTATATTTTAAATTTAATTAGAGAAATTGATTTAGTTGATAAGAAACAACAAAAGAAGGATATAGATAATATTGAAAGCAAATTAATTAATGTTACTGATGATGAGTTATATATGAAGTTAGACTTAATCAAAAAATTCTTAAACGAGGTTATACCAAATTTACAACCTGAAGATTCAATCGATGATGCTTATAATATCCACATGAATAAAGAACGAGAATTTGAAATTGAAAAATTTGCTAAAGAAAATAATATTGATATAAATGTTTTAAATGATATTATTTTAGAATATGAGTATAGTGGCATTTTTCCAGATAAAAAAATTCAAGATTCTATTATGGGTACATTTATTGAAAGAAGAAATACTATAAAAAAATTAAAAATGTTTATATTATCATTAGTAAAAAAATATTTATAGGAGTGAATTTATAATATGAGTACAGAAGAAAAACAACAATTGCAACAAAGCGAATTACAGAAACAACTATGGAATATTGCCAATGATCTTCGAGGCAATATGGATGCTAATGAATTTAAAAATTACATACTTAGTTTAATTTTTTATAGATATTTATCTGAAAATATGATTTCTTATGTTGATAATCATATGCTAAAGGGAGAAATGTCTTATGAGGATGCTTGGAAAAAAGCAGAATATCGTGAAGGATTAAAAGAAGATTTAATTGATTCTTCTGATATTGGCTATTATATTCAACCAAAATATTTATGGTCGTCATTAATAAAAGAAATAAAAACAGGAAAATTTGATATTACACATTTGGCTAACGCAGTAAATTCTATAACTGCATCTACGGAAGGTGAAGAATCTGAAGAAGATTTTAGAAATTTGTTTGATGACATGGATTTAGCATCTACAAGATTGGGTAAGGGAGAAGCAGAAAGAACAAAATTAATATCTACAGTTATGCAAAAAATTGATGACATTGATTTTAGTTACAATGATGCTGAAATAGATATTTTAGGTGATGCTTATGAGTACCTTATTTCCAAATTTGCGGCTGATGCAGGAAAAAAAGCCGGAGAATTTTATACTCCGCAACAAGTATCAAAAATTTTAGCTAAATTAGTCACTATAAATAAATCATCGTTAAAAACGGTTTATGATCCTACATGCGGCTCTGGATCATTACTTTTAAGAGTTGGCAACGAAGCAAAAGTTGCTACTTATTATGGCCAAGAATCTATTTCAACAACATATAATTTGGCAAGAATGAATATGTTACTTCATGGCGTATCTTTTAAACATTTTGATATTAAAAATGATGATACATTGGAGAACCCACAACATTTGGATAAAATTCCTTTTGATGCAATAGTTGCTAATCCTCCTTATTCAGCAAAATGGAGTGCTAATCCTAAATTTTTAGAAGATGATAGATTTTCTATGTATGGCAAATTGGCACCAAAATCAAAAGCAGATTATGCATTTATTTGTCATATGTTATATTCATTATCTGACAATGGAACTATGGCTGTAGTTTTACCGCATGGTGTTTTGTTCCGTGGAGCATCTGAAGGAACTATCAGAAAATATATTATTCAAAACAAAAATTGGTTAGATGCTGTAATTGGGTTACCAGCAAATATATTTTACGGAACAAGTATTCCGACTTGTATTCTAGTATTTAAAAAATGTAGAGAACACGAAGATAATATTTTGTTTATTGATGCTTCTAAAGATTTTGAGGCAGGTAAAAATCAAAATAGACTTAGAGATGAAGATGTTGATAAAATTATTAAAACATATATTAATAGAGTGGAAATAGAAAAATATTGTCATGTTGCTCCTATGAGTGAAGTTGAAGAAAATGAATATAATTTAAATATTCCTAGATATGTGGATACATTTGAAGAGGAAGAAGAAATAGATATAAAACAAGTTCAAAAAGATTTAAAAGATATAGATAAAGAAATTGCTGAAGTTGATAAAGAACTTAATGTATATCTTAAGGAACTTGGATTAGAAGAAATATGATTGATTTTGAAGAATTTTTAGAAAGTTTTTATTATAATGTTTCATCTTTAAAAAAATATTTTTCTCTTTATAAATTAATTAAAATTAATTATAAAAAAACAAATAAATATAGTTATGTTTTTTGTACAATACTTTCATCTTTGGAAAAAACATTTTTCGTAGAATTAGCAAAATTATTAGATGATCGAGAACAGAGAAGTTTGCAAAGTTTGATTAAAATTTCAAAAAAAGAAATTAATAATTTTAAATCAAATGACGAAATTAATAAATCTATTGAAAAATTAGAAAGCATATTAAAAAATGAAGAATTAAGAGAAAAATTAAAAAAATATAGGGATAAATATATTGCTCATAATGATAAGGAATATTTTATTAATTCTCAAAAAATTTTTAAAGAATATCCAATAAAAAATAATGTTTTTGAAAAAGTAATTAATATAATATTTGATGAAGTTAGTAAGATTTATTATCTATATATTCCTTTTATTGATTTATCAAATGGAAAATTAGAAAAACAATTTAATGATTTAATGAAATTAATATAAAAAGGACTTATACAAACATATTTTGCATAAGTCCTTTTTTTAGTAACTCTAATTTAAAAAGTTTATTGTTTTCTAGATTTATTTTAATATCAAAATGTTTGAAAATTATTGTGTAATGAAGTTGCTTTTTATATTCTATGAGAGGTATTTTATGACTTAAAACAACATCCTTAGTTATTTGAGGTTGACCAGATCCTGAGATTAAATAGTTCAAATTTTGACTACTTAAAATATAATAAAGATATTCTTTTGTTATTTTGGAAGAATTATCAATATTAATTACCATTGAATTTCCGTTTATCCAACATTTTTGTGGAGTAAAATTTATCTTTCCCGAATTTTCACCACGGCAACTAATTGTAACTTGTTCTAATTCGTGGTTATATTCATCATGATGACCAATAATGCCATTTGCACCAAAAACACTGTATTTTCCATTTTTTAAATTTGCTGTAGAGATGGTTATTGGTTGATATACTTGTGCAAATTGCGATATTTCAACATTATTTATGTTTTTAATATTATAATATTGCTTTTTTAAAAGCCACTTTTTATATAACTTAAGGGCTTCTATTTTTTTAGATTGAAGTTCTATTTTTTTATCTAATAATGATAAGAAAGTTCCA
>CANQCH010000068.1 GCA_947589165.1 uncultured Bacilli bacterium | reverse complement strand
TTATCATCACATTATCGGTTCCTGAAATTTTGATGGCAAATTGGAATAACTGTCACATTTCTATTTTAATTGCACAAGTTGGCGTTAGCACTTTATATTTTGGTAAATACAAAATGGAAGGTGACATCCCCGAAGGATATACGGGGGCAGTTACAATAAATGCGGATGGAACGGCCACTAGTACAGGTTATTATTATGATTCAACCGGTCATTTTGTTAAAAAGAATCTTACTGGTACTTGGGAAGTTAAAGCAAAATCTATTAGCGGCTTAGTAGGTCTTCCCGAAGATAATGTTAAAGTAGATGGAATATTATTTTCTTGGTCTACTGGTGAGAAAATAGCATTCGGCATAAGTACGAAATATTTTGGCGATCAATTCCATGGTTATCGCTGGTATAGTGAATAAAATAGCCCGTTTTTTGATGCTGTTCAAGGATACCATTTAAAAGAGAAGTAATAAAATCCGAATAAGTTAAATGAAGGAGGAAAAATGAAAAAATATTTAACAATTATGATATGTATGGGTTTGTTATTAGTGGTTACTGGTTGTGGTAAAGAAGTAAAGGAAGAAAAAACTAAAAATAAAGTTTTAACTTGCTCATATTCGCACTATAATAGAGATATAATTGATGAAGTGCGTTTTATATATGATAGCGAAGGTAAAAGTTTTTCTAAAGCGACTATGAGACTTATTTCTAACTTAGATGATTTACAAAATAGTTTTGTCCAAAAAATAAAAGAAGCTAAAGATTTATCTACTCTTTGTAGTGAACATACTGATGCACCTTTAAAAAGTTGTGATGCTAAACTAGACGGTGATACATTTACCGCTAATATGGAAATTGATGTTGATAAATTAGTAGATAAAGATCAAAAAAATACCCCTATTGATGAATTAAAAAAACAATTGGAAAATAGTTCAACAGAGTCATCAGTTATCACTTGCCAAATAGAAGAAAAATAAAGTTCTTCATGGTTTGCTGATAATGAAATATGGTTAAAGACTAGTTATTAGTCTTTTTCTTTTGGCATATAATTTATTGGTGAATCATTTAATGGATATTAAAAAAGGTGATTTAGTAACAAGAGAAAGTTACATTCAAATGTTTTAATTAAGCAATAAATTATAAAACATAACATAATTTATGGTATTATTTTATTAGAGGTGAAAATTATGCGCCCTGATAAAATAGCAAGTTTTATTACTAGTTTACGAAAAGAAAAAAATTATACTCAAGAAAAATTAGCTAGTATGATACCAATAAGTAGAACAGCAGTTAGTAAATGGGAGAGAGGCATTAATATACCTGATCCAACCAGTTTAAATAGATTAAGAGAAATATTTGACGTTTCAATCGATGAAATCTTTTATGGAGAGAGAATTAATAAAAATAATAAAAATGATATAAATAATGTATCATTAGATTTATATAAATCAAAAAAAAGAGGTATAAAAATTATATTAGGATTAATTATTTTGTTATTTGTTACACTAGTTTCATTTTTACTATATTATTTAATTACAAACTATAAATCAATTCAGGTTTACACTATAACCGGAAATTCAGAAGAATATTCATTAGTTGAAGGTATTTTTGTTAAAACAAATTATAAAATATTTTTCAATATAGACACTTTAAATATTGATCAACTTAAAAAATTACGATTGTACTATATTGATAGCAATAATAAAGAGAAGAATATTTATACTACTACAGATTCAAATATTAAAATCGTTGACTACGTAGGCTATAACGAATATTTTGATGAGAATATATTAAATAATATAAAAAACGTGTATTTGGAAATCTCAACTATAGACACAACTGATACCATAAAATTACATTTTGAAAAGGATTTTGTAAATGATATTTTTATTAAATTAAAAGATAAAAATATAGTAAATGAATCAAATAAAATTATATCTAGTGATTATTATAATAATTTTGATAATTTGGTTAGCAACATAAAAGAAAATTATAAAGTAAAAGATGATGCCTATGTATTTAATTATAATAATGAAAATAATAAATATGAAATAATGTATATACTTGATGCAAATTTAATAATAGTAAAAAAAGATAGTAAAAAAATAACTGAAGAATGGATGTTATACTTGGATAATGCAATTTTAGATTATAATGGGGTGGATGACAATAAAGTAAATAATTTATCAAATATTAATATAAATGAACTTTTATGTGATGAGCAACAACAAAATATTTGCAATATTGTTGATGAATTTTGGTGTATTATTGATGCATCATTTAAATGAGCCTAATCGGCTCTTTTTAATTCTTTTAAAAAATGTTATATTCCAGTTGGAAAGAAAATTAAGTTGCAATGTAGTACGAATGATGAACCAAAAAGTAAGTAATCAATAATTGTTAAAGATTGTAACGAGATAGGATGTGTTATGGCATGTTAAAAATTAAAAAAATTAATAAATCTTATCATAAGAATAAAAAAGAAATTGAGATTTTGAAAAATGTTTCCTATAATTTTGAAACAAGTAATCTATATTGTATTATGGGAAATAGCGGCTCTGGAAAAACAACATTAATGGAAATTATGGGATTACTTTTACCATATGATAGCGGAGATATAGTGATAAATAATATAGATATTAAAAATGCCAATGAAAATGCTAAAGCTAGTATAAGGAATAAAGAAATTGGTTTTATATTTCAATCCTATTATTTAAATCCTTACATGAATGCTTATGAAAATGTAATGTTACCAACATTTTTAAATAAGAAAATGGCTAAAAATGAAAGAATTGAAAACGCGTATAAATTATTAAAAATGGTTGGTTTAGAAAATAGAGAAAAACATTTTCCAAAAGAATTATCAGGTGGGGAACAGCAAAGAGTGGCAATTGCTAGAGCTTTGGCTAATAATCCGCATATCATTTTGGCAGACGAACCAACAGGGGCTTTAGATTCCAAAAACGCTGAAAATATTATGAAAATATTAAAAGAAATAGCAAAGGATAAAAGATGTGTTATTATTGTTACTCATGATGATAGAGTAAGAAAATATGCTGATAAAATACTATTATTAGAAAACTGCCAATTAAAAGAGGTGTCAAAATGAAAAATTATATTGATTTAGTAAAATTTCAATTAAGAAAAAAATCAAATATTTTAAGTATTTTAGCTATTGGTATAGCGATAAGTGCAGTTTTTATTATAAGCGTTTATATGGCATCGCAAAATAGTTATATAAAAAACGAAATGCAAGACGAAATATACTATAGGACTATGCTTGTTAGCAAAGAAGATAATAAAGATTTAGAAAAAATTAAGGAAGAATTAGAAGAAATAAAATATATCAATAACATATCCTATGTTCCAGAATTCCAATATGGGTTACAAACAGATGATTTTAAAACCACCTCTTTGTCGGGTGATATTTGGGTATTTAATGCAACTAATGATACCTTACCGGAAATTGTTGAGGGAACAAATTTTCCTGATGATGATAATTATTATTTAATATGTCCAGTAAATTTTTATCCAACAAATAGTATAAATGAAATAGAAAAATATTCTAGTAGTGAAAAATTTAATATAAGAAGTTATCTAAATAAAAAAATTAATTTTACATATTATGGTGATAAATACTATACTACAAAATCCGATAATTATACATTTACAATACAACCTAAATTAATTGGATTATATAAGAATAGTGATTATAGTGTTGATGAAAATATCTGTTATGCTAATAAGAAATTTATGACAACTATCGCCATTAATAATTATAAAGATGAGGTTGCTGATGGCGGAATTAGTAATTATGAATTTCAAAAAAGCCAAGGTTTTATTGTTGAAATAGATAAGGCTGATCATGTAAACTATGTGAAGAATGAACTTAAGAGTAAAGACTTTTATTTTGAATTTTTGGGTGTTGTGGATCGAGAAGGTGTAAATAAATTTAATATAGAAATGAATATAATATGTATTTTGATTATTACAGTAGTTTTTCTATTTAATTTTTTAATTTTAGAAAAGGATTATACCGAAAATGAAGAATATTATAATTTTTTAAAGATTCTTGGTTACAACAAAAACGAAAGAAGAAAAGTTTATATTTTATCTAATATAGTAAAAAATGTTTTTTGTATTATAGTAGGTATTATAGCTTCAGTAATTATATGCGCCATAGCTTATTTGGTGTTAAATTATTATCCATTTTTGTTACGTAAATACCGATTAGTATTTGATTTTAAATATTTTATAATAATTACATTCATTTTATTGTTTGTATCAATTATAAATATCTTAATAGATATTAATAAAGTTGGAGATTATGAGTAGCATCATTAAGGCATTTTTTAAAAACAAAAAAATCAATTTAATCTACATATTACTTATTTTTATGATTATGGTAGTTATTACTGCATTTCAAATCATATCTGCGTTTTTTGATTTTAATATTAATGAAAAATATGGTATTTATAAAGAAAACAGAACGTATTATCTATATAATATTAATGAACATGATATTGATATTTTAAAAACTAAATTTGATTTTGAAAATATTCAGGAGGATATAGACTCATTTGATAATAATGGATATTATACTATTACATTAAAATCCTACAAAGATACACAAAAGTTTATTAAATATTTAGATAGGAACAAAATTAATGGTATTCCAGATGGCAATGCAAAAAATGAGGAAATAAATATTATAAAGAAAAGCATACTAATTTTTAACATTATAAAAATTACCGTAATTATAATTAGCTTCATTATTTTGTCTTTTTTAATAAAGAATATATTTTTAAATGATAAAAAAAATATATTATTATTTAAAATAATTGGTTTTAATGATATTAGAATATTATTTATTATTATGATAAGATTTTTAATAATCTTATTATTTAGCATTGGACTATCTTTCATTACATTCTTTTTTATCAAAAATGTAATTATTATTTTAAATAAATCTTTTATAGCAAATTTTATGAAAAGCATTAGTATTTTTCATATTAATTTTTTGGGAATAGTTGTTACTTTTTTAATCTTAATGGTAAATATTATTTTAAATCTTATGTTTACGAAAAAAGATAATATTTTGGAAGTAATTAATAACTAAATATAAAAGAAAAAATACAAAAAGATAAACATATTACTAACTTATTCTTCTATTTTTAGAATTGTCAAATTTTGTTTTTATTAAAAATGTAGTTTATCAACAGTCTGAAAGCATGCTAAGTGCTTTTTTTCTTTTTATTACATATAATTTATTGGTGAATCATTTAATGGATATTAAAAAAGGCGATTTAGTAACAAGAGAAAGTTATCATAACGATATGGTTTTTAAAGTAGTTAATATTAAAAATGGCGTCTTTTATTTAAAAGGAATCGAAGAACGATTATACGCTGATAGTCCTATGGAAGATTTAAATCCTTATAATGAAAAAAATAAGGAAGAAGAATTTGACGTTGAACTAGAAACTGATACTTTAGAGCGCTCTGATTTTTTTTATTTACCCCCCAAGGTTTTACACATCGATGGTGATGAAGAGTATTTAACGAGATGCCTAAAATTTTATAAGAAAAATGGCATTATGGCGATTGGCAAAAAAATAAATGAAAAAAATATTTATGAACAATTAATGCAACTTTTGGTGGAATATAAACCAGATATTTTAATCATCACGGGGCATGATGCATATTATAAGAAAAAAGGCGATATTAATGACATTAATAATTATAAAAACTCGGCTTATTTTGTCAAGGCGGTCAAAGTGGCGCGCAAATATGAAAAGAGTCATGAAAAGTTAGTAATTATCGCGGGGGCTTGTCAAAGTGATTATGAAGAATTGATTAAAGCGGGCGCTAATTTTGCTTCTAGTCCTAAACGCGTTAATATTCATACCCTAGATCCCGCCATTATTGCAAGTACAATTGCCCTAACGGAACGTAGTAAAGAAATAGATATTGTGGATTTACTAGATAAAACTAAATATGGAAAAGATGGTATGGGTGGTTTAGTCAGCAATGGTTTAATGTATGTGGGGTATCCGAGATAAAAAATGAATTTAAATGTAATTAAAGA
>CANQCH010000067.1 GCA_947589165.1 uncultured Bacilli bacterium | reverse complement strand
AGCAGGAGATGATTCATATCGATATGTAGGAGCCAATCCAAATAATTACGTTTGCTTTGGCCCTGAATGTTCAAATGAAGGAGAGAATCCAAATTATAAAAACTTATATCGAATCATAGGATTCTTTAAAAATGATGATGGTCAATATGAAATGAAAATAATCAAAGCTGATGCGGCCACTAAAGATGATCTAGGAGATCAAACAGATCCAGATGGTAGCGCTTACTCTGGAATAGATAATACACCAGATCCAACATATTATAAAGGAAAACTTAAAAATTATGGTTATTACTACTGGAACAGTACAGACAGTGCTCATTTAGCACATGAAATTAATACTAATACAAACATGTGGAAAGATAGTAATTTAAATACAAAGAACTTAAATGAAAAGTTTTATAATGCGCTAGATCCAACATATCAAAATATGGTAGTAGAACATAAATGGGAAGTAGGTGGATCTTTAAGTTATGGAGATGCCAAAGCAGAATACGATTATGAATTAGGAGATAATAAATTAAAGAGTGATAGTAAAAATTGTTATATTCAAGGGGGTGACCAACCAGTAAAAGATCAATCACCTGTTGAATGTAATGGTGCTAATGACCTAACATATAAAGACGAAGTTGGCTTAATGTATGTTTCAGATTATATGTATGGAACCTTACCGGATTATTGGAGTGAAATAGCAGATAATTATAACAAAGATGATGTAAAAAATAATGATTGGTTATATTTAGGGACAGGCGAATGGACTATTTCTCGGGATTCAAATTATGGCTATAGCGAACGGACTGTGTCCCTTTATGGCTATGCGAGCGGTCACCTTATCACGTATTACAACTTCGCCGTGCGGCCGGTTGTTTATCTTTCGTCCAACGTGAAAATAACCGGAGGATCAGGGACGGATATTGATCCATTCAAATTAGGAATTTAATTAATAAATAAGAAATATAAAAGTTTTGTCTAATTATGACGAAATACTTGTATTTCTTTTTTTTATGTTTAAAATAAGGTTCGGTTACTTGTAATTTTGTGATAATAATGATAAGATAATCCATAGATTAAAAAGAGTAATGCATAACATATAATTTAAAGGAGGAAAAAATGCTTGAGTTAAAAAAAATAAGTAAAGTTTATGAAACGGAAAGTTTAAAACAAAAAGCGTTAAAAGAAGTTAGTTTAGTTTTTCGCCAAAATGAATTTGTATCGATTTTAGGTCCTTCAGGAAGTGGAAAAACGACGCTTTTAAATATCATTGGCGGTTTAGATGACTATACCACCGGAGATTTAATAATTAATGGGATTAGTACGAAAAAATATAAAGATCGAGATTGGGATACTTATCGAAATCATCGGGTAGGTTTTGTTTTTCAAAGTTATAATTTAATTCCGCATCAAACGGTTTTTGCTAATGTGGAACTAGCGTTAACTTTATCTGGAGTTTCCAAAAAAGAAAGAGTAAAAAGAGTTAAAAAAGTTTTAAAAGAAGTTGGTTTGGAAGAACATATGTATAAAAAACCAAATCAAATGTCCGGGGGGCAAATGCAAAGAGTGGCCATTGCCCGCGCTTTAGTAAACGATCCGGATATTTTACTGGCTGATGAACCAACGGGGGCTTTAGATAGTAAAACAAGTAGTCAAATAATGGATTTACTAGCCGAAGTGGCCAAGAATAAATTAGTAATTATGGTAACGCATAATGCGGAATTATCAAATAGTTATTCAACTCGGATTATTAATTTAAAAGATGGGGAAATTACTCATGATTCAAATCCTTTAAAGAAAAATGAAAAGGAAAAAGAAGAAAAAGAAACGAATAAAAAGACGTCTATGTCTTTTAAAACAGCATTATCATTAAGTTTAAATAATTTAATGACGAAAAAAGGGCGGACTATTTTAACGGCTTTCGCGGGTTCCATTGGGATAATTGGGATTGCCTTAATCTTATCGTTATCTAATGGGGTTCAAGAATACATTACGAGTGTGGAACAAGAAACTTTATCTAGTTATCCCTTGATTGTGCAAAAATCTTCCATTGAAATGAGTGATTTTTTAACCATGATGAATAATGAAGAAGAAGCAAAATTTTATAATGATGATAAAATCCATGCTAATAACGTGATGAGTACGATGCTTCATACTATGACGGCGAAAGTGCAAACCAATAATTTATTGTTGTTTAAAGATTTTTTAGAGAAAAATCAAGATCTTAAAAACTATACTTCGGCGATTAGTTATGGTTATGATCTTAATTTACAACTATATAAAGATAGTGCTGATGAAGTAATTCAAGTAAATCCTAATACGGTCATGGATTCTTTAGGCATGGAAAGTGATTATTCATCTATGTTTATGTCGACAGATGTTTTTGAAGAAATGTTTGATAATGAAGAATTAAATAAATCGATGTATGAATTAGTCGCGGGCGCTTGGCCTAAAGCTTATAACGAAATTGTTCTAGTTGTTGATGAAAATAATCAAATTTTAGATTATACGTTATATGCCTTAGGTTTAAAGAATAGTTCCGAATTAAAAGATTTTTATCATAAAATTATGAATGGAGAAGAATTTAAAGTTGAAGAAAGTTCTTATACCATTGATGAATTATTAAATTTAAAATTTAAATTATTATTAAATACCGATTATTATGTCAAAGAAAATGGTCGGTGGCTTAATAAGCAAAATGATGAAAAATATATGTTAAAAAAATTAGCTGATGCTGAAGAAATAAAAGTCGTGGGTATCATTAAGCCAAGTGCGGATTCCACAGTGGCTTCCAGTATGAATCAAGGGGGCGTCTTCTATACCAAAGAATTAAAAGAATATGTTATTGATAAAGTTAATAATTCGGCGATTGTAAAGGAACAAAAAAGTAATCCCGAAGTTAATGTTTTAACTAATTTAAAATTTAGTGAAAGTAAAGAATTTGATTTTAAAAAATTAAGTCCGCAAGAACAAAGTTATTTAAATAGTTTATCACCGGCCGAATTAGCAAACTTTTATGAACTATATAATAAACAAGCGGGAGCTAGTTATGATGATGTTTTACGCGAATTAGGGAGTGTCGATATTGATAATCCTTCTACCATTAGTATTTATCCCAAAGATTTTGATAGTAAAGAAAAGATTGTGGATATAATTAATGATTATAATAAAGAAAAAGAAGAACAAAAACATGAAGAAGATGTCATAAATTATACTGATATTGTTGGCGTCATGATGAGTGGGGTATCTACCATCGTTAATGTTATTAGTTATGTTTTAATGGCTTTTGTCGCTATATCGCTCATTGTTTCTTCGATCATGATTGGGATTATTACCTATATTTCCGTTTTAGAAAGAACCAAGGAAATTGGTATTTTACGGGCCATCGGGGCCAGCAAAAAAGATATTTCCCGCGTCTTCAATGCCGAAACGTTTATTGAAGGTTTAGTGGCCGGTATTTTAGGAATTTTAGTTACCTTATTATTAACGGTTCCCGTTAATGCGATCATTAAAAGCTTGGCTGGCATTAATGCGGCCGCGAAACTACCAATTAATGGCGCCATTATTTTAATTATTATTAGTGTGGTTTTAACAACTATCGCCGGATTATTACCAGCCAGATATGCTTCGAAAAAAGATCCGGTCGAAGCGTTAAGAAGTGAGTAAAATGAAAAAGATTGTGGTCTTTGGGGGTGGCAGTGGCTTATCCCAATTACTTAAAGGTTTAAAGTTATTTCCGGTGGAAATCACGGCCGTTGTCAGTGTCGCTGATAATGGTTCTTCGACAGGAAAATTAAGAAGAGAATTTCATATTCCGGCAGTGGGGGATGTTTCGAAAGTCATGTTATCGATGGCTAACATTGATGATGATCTTAGAGATTTAATGAACTATCGCTTTAAAGAAAGTAAAGATTTAAAAAATCATTCAATTAAGAATTTACTTTTAACCGCGCTTTTAGATTTAAAAGGTAACTTTGATGGGGCCCTACCAGTTTTAGGAAAAATTTTAGATTTAAAAGGGGAAGTTTTACCATTAACGAATGATAATGTTAATTTAATTGGTTATACGGAAACCGGCAAAAAAGTTTTCGGCGAAGTTATGATTTCCAAGTGCCAAGAAAAAATTAAAAAGGTTGGTTATGATCATAAATTTACCGTTAATCCCAAAGTTTTGGAAAAAATTCGCGAAGCTGATTTAATTGTCTTTTCGATGGGTAGTTTATTAACGAGTATTATTCCCAATTTAATCGATAAAAGTGTCGTCACGGAAATAAAAAAATCTTCCGCGGATAAAATGTATATTTGCAATTTATTTACCCAACCAAATGAAACAGATGGTTTTACCGTGAGCGATCATATTAATGAATTAGAAAAATATTTAGGTAAAAATACCATTAACGTGGTTGTGGCTAATGATGAAGCTATGAGTAGTGCCCTGGCGGCGAAATACGCGAATAAAGAACAAAAAGATCCCGTCATTTTAGATGGGGAAAACTTAAAAGCCAAAAAGATTAAAATTATTAGTGATAAATTATATTTAGTCGAAGATAATTTTTATCGTCATGATGCTTTAAAAGTTGGTTATTTAATCTTTTCGCATTTAATGGATAAATAAAAGGTTTAAGCTATTCTTAAATCTTTTTTTCTTGGTTTTTTATTGCTATAATAGAAGAAATGGATGTGATTAAATATGAAAGTGGTAGATACGTGGAGCGATTATAAATTACTAGCGATGAGTGAAGGGATGAAATTAGAACGTTGGGGCAATATTATTTTAGCAAGGCCTGATCCTCAAATAATATGGCAAATGACTAGTCCCTCTTGGAACAAAGCTGATGCTATTTATCATCGGAGTAAAACGGGCGGTGGAGCTTGGGAAATAAAAAATAAGGTACCAGATAAATGGCAAATAAAATATCATGACTTAACTTTTAATCTTAAATTAATGGGGTTTAAACATACCGGTATATTTCCTGAACAAGCTTATAATTGGGATTATATGATGACGAAAATAAAAAATAGTAAGCGACATATTTCCGTTTTAAATTTATTTGCTTATACCGGTGGGGCAACTGTTGCTTGTGCCGCCGCAGGAGCTGATGTTGTCCATGTTGATTCTTCGAAAGGTATGGTTGCTTGGGCCAAAGATAATATCGCCAGTTCCCATTTAACTGATCGAAATGTCCGTTTTATTGTGGATGATTGCCTCAAATTTGTCGAAAGAGAAATTAGACGCGGCCATAAATACGATGCGATTATTATGGATCCTCCTTCTTTTGGGCGTGGTGCCAATAAGGAAGTTTGGAACATTGAAGAAAGTTTATATAAATTAATTACGCTTTGTTTAGATGTTTTAAGTGATGAACCTTTATTTTTCTTAATTAATTCTTATACTACGGGATTAAGTCCAAAAGTTTTAGAAAACATTTTAAATTTGACGGTTAATAAGAAGTATCCCGGAATTATTACGTCCGATGAAATCGGTATAGCCATGGAAAATAGTAATCTTATTTTACCATGTGGTATCTTTGGCCGTTGGGAAGCAAAATGAAAAATTTAGATATTTTATATGAAGATAATCATTTAATTGTTGTCGTTAAACCTTATAATATGCCTGTCCAAGCGGATAATTCTTTAGATTTAGATTTACTTACGGTCGTAAAAAGATATTTAAAAGAAAAATATCAAAAACCAGGTAATGTTTATTTAGGCTTAGTGCATCGCTTAGATCGACCAGTCGGTGGTATTATGGTTTTTGCTAAAACTAGTAAAGCGGCTTCCCGTTTAAGTGAAATGATAAGAACACATAATTTTACGAAAAATTATCTTGCCATTGTTCACGGTAATCCTGAGGCTAAAGCTAAATTACATGATAAAATTAGTAAAGATAACCAAACCCATAGCGCGTATATTGATGAAGCTAATGGTAAAGATAGTATTTTAGAATATGAAAAAATAAGTTATCATGCGGCTAGTGATTTATCCTTAATAAAGGTTAAATTAGAAACGGGACGTCATCATCAAATAAGACTACAAATGGCGCATCATGGTCATGCTTTATATGGGGATCAAAGGTATGGAAAAAAAGAAAAAGATCAAATAGCGTTATTTGCTTATGAGTTATCATTTATGCATCCGGTCGCTAAAGAACATTTAGCATTTAAAAAATTACCACCACTAACTAGTAAGTGGAAACTATTTACTAACGATTTAGAAAAGCTTAATTAACTGCAAGTACCTACTTGCTTTTTTTTTTTTTTTTT
>CANQCH010000066.1 GCA_947589165.1 uncultured Bacilli bacterium | reverse complement strand
GAGATATAGAAATAGAATGGAACATTGAATTTTAAGAAATAATGATATTTTTGGACTTTTCCTATTCCTGCACACGGTTCTTTGGATCCCGGGACAATGTATGGCCAAATTTATGAAAAAGATATTAATTTAAAAATCAGTCAATATTTAGAAAAAATCTTAAGTAAGTATGGTGCTAGTGTCATTATGACGCGTGATGGGGATTATGATTTATCCACGCCCAATACAAATCATCGTAAAAAAAGTGATTTTGATAACCGGATAAAATTAATTAATGAAAGTAAAGCCGATTTATATTTATCCATTCATTTAAACTATTTATCTAATAGTGCGTATAAAGGAGCGCAAGTATTTTATAATAATGATAATAAGAACTTAGCGTTAGTGATGCAAGATTATTTAAATCAAGAATTAAAATCGGATCGCGAAATTAAAAAAATTCCTACTTCTACCTACATGTATAATAAATTAAAAATTAGAGGACTACTCATTGAATGTGGTTTTTTATCTAACGCTAGTGAACGAACTTTACTTCAAAGTAGTAAATATCAAGAAAAGGTTGCTCAAGCTATCGCCGATGCATTAGTTAAATACTTCACAACTTTTTGACATAAAAGTAGAGACGAAGAACTATTTTTTAAATAGAGTTTGTGGTATAATTATAAAATAAAGGTGGTTCTAGTGAAAACAAAAACATTTAAAACATTAGATGAACAAATTGATATCCTTTTACAAAAAGGATTAATAATTGATGATATTGAAGAAGCTAAAACTATTTTATTAAGAGAAAATTATTTCTTTTTAAGTGGGTATCGCCATTTATTTTTAATTTCGCCCACGGAAAGAACTTTTAAAGAAGGAACCAATTTTAAAGAAATTTATGCCTTATTTAGTTTTGATCGACAACTACGAAATATTATTTTTAAAAATATTTTAATTGTAGAAAATAACTTAAAAAGTATTTTAGCGTATGTAATGAGTAAAAATCATGGTTTTAAAGAAAATAATTATTTAAATCCCCATAATTTTGTCCAAAATCCCCAAAGAAAAAGACAAGTAAATGATTTGTTACGCAAAATGAAAAGACAAATAAATGTGAATGGGAAACAACATTCCGCGACGGCGCATTTTATTGATTTTTATGGTTATATTCCTTTATGGGTTGTAGTTAAAGTTTTATCTTTTGGTATTGTCGGGGAATTATATACGGTTTTACAACATCAAGATCAAAAAGAAATTGCCGATGCTTTTAAAATGGATATTTATAGTATGACCGAATATTTACCAATTTTAGCTAATTATCGTAATTTATGTGCGCATGAAGATATCTGTTATAACAATAAAACGCAAAAGGTTATTGAGGATACAAAATATCATCATTTACTTAATATCCCGCAGCATTATGATGAATATATATGTGGCAAAAATGATTTATTTTCATTAATAATTATGCTAAAATATATTTTGAATAAAGATAATTTCAATTTACTGATGCACGAAATTAGTTATGAGTTAGATATTCTAGCTGGTCGCTTGCATACAATTTCAATTGAAAGTATCTTAAAAGAAATGGGCTTTCCCCAAAATTATAAAGATATAGTGAGGATGGAATAAAAATGAAAAATAAAAGTTATGCTTATATTTTAGTTGCAATCATTATGTTTTTCTGTGGTTGTGGCGTTATGTATGGTTTAGTGCAATATTTTCCGTTAGCAATAACTCAAAATGTGACGAAATTAGAAAAAGATGTAACGGTTACGGATACCGGCATCGCGGATGCAGTCGAAAAAGTTTATGATGCGGTTAGTGTCGTTACGACTTATAAAAATGATCAAGCCATTGCTTCTGGGACCGGTTTTATTTATCAAAAAGATAAAAATGTTTATTATATTTTAACTAATTACCATGTTATTGAAAGTGGTAATAAAGTGACTGTTATGTTTACGAACAAGGAAATCATTGAAACAAAAATCGTTGGATATAATAAATATGCCGATATTGCCGTCTTAGCTTTCGAAAGTAAAGACGATTATGCGGTAGCTAGTTTAGGTAAATCGGCTGATGCGCGAATTGGTGATACTACTTTTGCGGTTGGTGCCCCTTTAGATAATGAATATTCTTGGACAGTAACAAGAGGTATCTTATCCGGGAAAGATCGGATGGTAGAAGTATCTATTGATAATGCTATTTCTAGCGATTATGTGATGAAAGCCTTACAAACTGATGCGGCGATTAATGCGGGCAATAGTGGTGGTCCTTTATGTAATTCCAATGGTGAAGTTATTGGTATTACGTCATTAAAATTAGTGAGTGATGGTGTTGAAGGCATGGGCTTTGCGATTCCAATTGAAATTGCTTTAACTAATGCGGAAAAAATTATGGCTGGTAAATCTAATGAAACCCCATATTTAGGCATTCAAATGGTTAACTTAGCTAATGCTTATTATTCATCAATGTTTAGAGATAATATTATCGCTGCTGATTTAACTAATGGGGTAGCAATTACTTCTGTAGAAGAAAATAGTCCTGCTGATAAAGGTGGTCTTAAAGCTGGCGATATCATTGTTAAAATTAATGATGAAGAAATCAGTAATATTGCCTACTTACGTTATAATTTATATAATTATGAAGTTGGCGAAACTGTTACTGTAAGCTTCTATCGTGATGGAAAATTAAAAACAGCCCAAGTTAAATTAAAATCTAATCAAGAAACTAGTTAATAAAAACTAGTTTTTTTATTAAAAAAAGACTAATAATTAGTCTTTTGCAAATTCCTTAGCCATCCGGCCACTTTTAAGTAAAAATTCATATTTTACTGGGTCGATAACTAAATCAAATTCACCAATATATTCATAAATATCAGCTTTGTAACCTAGTTTAAAACGGGTTAGGCCATAATAAGAACTATCTTTATTGAAGTTACCAGATACCCCATTTAATTCGGCATATTTATAATTATTTTTATAATATTCTAAAATGGCATGATATAAAAAGTAATTAGGTGCATAATTTTTAAATTCGGGATCAAAACCAGAAACATCAATTTTAATCCGATTACCATATTTAATAACTAAAGCTCCCGCGATAAAATATTTATCATGTTCTTTAACTTTTTGAGTAGCTTCGACAATTTCATTTTTATAAGTTAAAATTCGTTGATCGGAATTCATTTTCCGATTAATTAAATTAGGATAACTTTTTTTCGCAATTTTTTCATTTAAATAATTATTAACATCTAATTCATGTTCGTATTTTTGTTCCGCGTTTAATAAATATTTATTGTAATCAACACTAACTAAGAATAAATCAATGGCATCATTTTGATTAAAAACATTAAATTTATCAATATAATAAAAATTATCTTTAGGAACTTTGTTTTCAATTAATTTATAAAAAATATTGATGCCAAATTTATCAGCCATTTCTAAAGTTAAACCTTTGCTAAGACCTTTTTTTATTTTATTGCGGGTATTTTTACTTACCGTATTAAGACTATAATTTTCTAACGGTAAGACCGTATTAAATCGGGGTAAAATAGCTTCAAAATCATAATTATTTTTTAATTTTCGATAACCACATTTAATTAAATAATCAATAATATGATAGTTCGTATTATATTCAATATTTTGGGTTTGGGTATTTAATTTACCAATGGCAATTTCCGGATTTATTTTAATAAACGCAAAACCTCTTTTTCTATAATATTCTTTAATTTGATCAGTAAAGTTTTTGAGAAAATAAAAGTTAGTATAATCAACTAAAAAACCTCGGGGCGCATAACCATAAGTAATGTTTTTTATTTTTTTGGATAAAATCAAAGTTGCCGCTAAAATGGTGGTATTTTCACAATAACCAATAAATTCATATTCATAACCTTGTTCGGCTTGTAATTGGGCATAATTTAATGATTGATAATAATTACCAAGTGGATGTTGAGCAACATAGTTATTAAATTCCGTCATGGTTAAAACTCTAATATTCATTTCTCATGCCTCCTTAAGAGAAAGTATTATACCATAAAATCACAAAAATAACTATTAGTTAGTTGAAAAAAATTTAGGGATGGGCTATAATTTACTTAGGTGATATTTATGAGTCGAACTCCATTTAAAAAAAGTATGAAAAATGTTTACAATAATTTTGTTATTTATTCTTTTGTTAGTGCGATTGTAACCGCTGTGTTGGGTATTTTACTATTATTTTTAACTAATTTAACTACCAAAGTAATTGGTATTATTACTGGTTTATGCTGTATTGGGAGTGGTATTAATAGTATATATGATTATCTCAAAAGAGATGGGGCTAAATTATTTAGCTTAAGTATTTTCTTTGGCATTGGTTATATTGCTTTAGGAGCACTTTTAATTATTTATCCTTATAGTGCCATGAGTTTTGTAACGATTTCTTTAGGTATTTACCTATTATTAAAAGGTTTATTAAAAATTAACTATGGTTTATGGTTTAAAAAAGGTAATGAAGATTGTTGGTTAGTTACTTTAGTAACTGGTATCTTAACTGGTGTAATTGGGATTTTATTAATGTTTAATCCGTTTAAAGCCGGATTTACGATTAATCAAATCGTGGGCGCCTTTTTAATTATCGCTGGGGTTTTAGATTTTCAAAATACCTTTATGTTCAAAAAAAGAACAAAAGAAATTATGGATATTTTTTGGTAGTGAAAGCTACCTTTTTAATTGTCAAAAATTTAAAAATTAGGTATACTATTGCTAGAAGAATATGAGGTGGTAAAATGAAAATTAGTGATATAAAAGCCCGGGAAATATTAGATAGTCGGGGCAATCCCACGATTGAAGTGGATGTGATCTTAGAAAATGGTATTAAAGGAACCGCATCCGTACCGAGTGGGGCTTCAACCGGGAGCCGCGAAGCTTTAGAATTAAGAGATGAAGATGCCAGCCGTTATTTAGGCAAAGGAGTTACCAAAGCAATTAGTAATGTTGAAAAAATTATTAAACCGGTGTTAGTAAATAAAGAAATTAGTCAAAATTTAGTTGATAAAACTTTACTTGATTTGGATCGCACCGAAAATAAACATAATTTGGGCGCCAATGCGATGCTAGCTGTATCTTTAGCTAGTTTAAAATGTTTAGCAAAACTAGAAAATAAAGAATTATATGCCTATGTGACCAGTGGCAAAATTTCGTTACCGATTCCCATGGTAAATATTATAAATGGGGGTAAGCATGCCGCGAATAATTTAGATATTCAAGAATTTATGATTATTCCCGTGGTTAAATCGATGAAGGAACGAGTTCGGGCAGCAGCTGAAACTTTTCACCATTTAAAAAAGATTTTAGCGGCTGATGGTTTAAGTACGGGGGTCGGTGATGAAGGTGGCTTTGCCCCCAATTTAAAAAATAATGAAGAGGCTTTTCAATATATAATGAAGGCCATTAAAGAAGCGGGTTATACGCCTGGTAAAGATATCTTTATTGGCATTGATGCCGCGGCTAGTGAATTTTACGATCAAGAAAAAAATTGTTATCACTTTGATGGCAAAGAAATTTCCATGGAACAATTAAGAGATTATTATCTTGCTATGGTTAGTAAATATCCGCTTATTAGTATTGAAGATCCTTTTGCCGAAGATGATTTTGAATCCTTAAGTAAATTAACCACTTTAATTGGTAATAAAGTAATGCTAGTGGGTGATGATTATTTTGTCACTAATGAAAAATATCTTAAGAAAGGTATAGAAATGGGAGCTGGTAATACTATTCTTTTAAAGGCTAATCAAATTGGAACTATTAGTGAAATGATTAATACGATTATGTTAGCTAAAAAGAATAATTATCGGACAATTATTTCCCATCGCAGTGGCGAAACGGAAGATACTTTCATTGCCGATTTGGCGGTTGGTTTAAATATTCCCTTTATTAAAACTGGTTCGATGTCACGCGGGGAAAGAATTGCCAAATACAACCGTTTAATGAAAATTGAAGAAGAAATTATTTCCAAATAGTAAAAAGAATGCAAAAGTTTTGATGAGTTTTGTCGAAACGCTTGCATTCTTTTTTTAATTAACTAAAATAGAGTCTTTGTTACCGGAGGAGAGAGAGTATCTACTATTTTTAAGTACGGGGGTTTTGGTTAACTACTTAGGTGGGAGATCAAGCACGGAAAGAGGGTAGATAGTAATGTCCGAAGTGTTTTATCTGAGGCTGCTAATTTTATTACTCATAATAGAAATTAAAAGAGATAATAAAAAAGATACTCCTCATAAGTAGGGGTATCTACAAGAACTGTAGATGCTACCTAGCCGGTAACATTACATAAATAATATAACGTAGAAATATAGATATTGCAAGTAC
>CANQCH010000065.1 GCA_947589165.1 uncultured Bacilli bacterium | reverse complement strand
TGTAATGGGCTTGTAGCTCAGCTGGTTAGAGCGCACGCCTGATAAGCGTGAGGTCGGAGGTTCAAGTCCCCCCAGGCCCACCATTATGGCTCGTTGGTGAAGTGGTTAAACACACATGCCTTTCACGCATGCATACATGGGTTCAAATCCCGTACGAGTCACCAATAAAAAATGAAATTCTCTATGAGAATTTTTTTTTGACTTTCGAAGTCTTTATTGCTAAAATAAAATTTAAATGAAGGAGGCAAAAAATAATGAATTTAGGTGATGTCAGTACTTTCTCTTTAGCTTCTGGTAAAAATTTACATTATGTTGTTTTACAAGTAACTTTAAAAGAAAAGTTTTTAGGAACGGGATCAGGTAATTTAACAGAGCTAGAAAATGTCATCAATAATCAAGCTAAAAAAGGGTATCGATTACATACTATCGCTACATCTAATGGTGGTAGTAAAGGTCTAATGGGTGGCGATCGTATTCAAGCCACGTTAGTTTTTGAAAAAATTTCTTAATTAAAAAAAGTTCTTGATCAGAACTTTTGTTTTTTTATTTGGCGGAGTGAGAGGGATTTGAACCCTCGCAACAGTTTACCCGTTCTACATCCTTAGCAGGGACGCCTCTTCAGCCTCTTGAGTATCACTCCACAACCAAGCTACTTCTTAATTTTAATATAAAAGCAGCTTCTTGTCAAATAGATTAGTCAGATAAAACAAGGTTGCGTAAGTCATCAATAAAACGTTGCATAATGGTTAAATAAGTATCACTTTCGACTTTATTAAGCATTTTACTAGTCGTAATAACTTCTACTTTATAATCATTAATTAACTTTTCGACGGTTTCACTTTTATTATTATCACTAACTATTATGCCTTGGTAAGTCCCATTTTTATACCCATTTTCGACATTAGCAATAATACTTTCATTAACGGTATCTTTATCTAACGATATGACATTAAAACCATAATTAGTTAAAAAGTTATAGACATCATCAGTGACAATAAGCGTGTTATGACCTTTTTCTTTAGCTTCTTTACCAATGGTCCGTAAATCAGCATCCATTAAGGAAATAACTTCGGCAAATTCGGCATATTTTTGATTAATGTCATCAATAATAGAACGATTTTTTAAAGCTTCATTTAAATTATCCCGAATATTTTTGGCGAGCATCAAATAATTATTTGGACTTAACCATAATTCTTCTAAATCATAACTATAACTTAAACCATAAGATACATCCATAATTAAAAGTTGATTGTTTTTATTAATTAAATTTTTAGCAATATTTTTTTCATTACTTAAGCCATTATAGATAAATAAGTCGCCGGCGGCATATTCTTTAATTTGTTTAGCGGTTAATTCATAGGTATAGACATCACTGTCGGCCGGATAGATACTTTCAATCGTGGCATAATCGCCATAAAGGGTCGTAATTAAATATTCTAAAGGATAAGTAGTAGTATAGATTTTGGCTCCTTCTAAATCATCTTTAAATAAACTACAACCACTAATTAAAAAAGCACTTATTATTAATAAAATTAATTTTTTCATTATTTATCCTCCCATTTTGGTACTTCATCGATACCCATCGGTCCACCGGGCCGACAACGCGCCAGGCGTTTAAGACCTAATTTAACACCTTTAATAACGCCATAAGTTGCGATAGCTTGGCACATGTACTCACTACAAGTTGGTGTAAAGCGGCAAGCCTTATGACTGGCAAAAGGTAAAATTTGATAGCCCCTAATTAAATATATTAAAAGGGTTTTCATTTTTTTATCACCTCTTAAAATTTTACTATAATTTTGGTTATTTGTAAATTAGAGACTAAATAATTGACTTTTTTTCAAATAAATGTATAATAATATCCGTTAAAAAAAGGGGGATTTTTAATGAATTTAACACCTGACTATCGTGAAGAAAATTTAGCTATTTTAGATCATTGGTATGCAGATATTAAAGCATATACCAAAGAATTAAGTTTTAAAGAAGCCCAAAAAATCCATACTGAAATAAAAGCAAATAATAATCCTGCTTTAAAAGAAAAATTACTATTGGGAACTTTAAAAACGGTTTATCATTTTATACGTCAAAGTGGTTTATTTTTAATTCAAAGTCCTACTTTTGATCTTAATGATATTATTAATGCTTGTGTTATGGCTTGGATGGATGCGTTAGAAACCGATTTAATTTATCATGTTACCGGGTTTCGCAATTTATGTTGTAGTAGGAGTTTTTTTGCTAAAATTGCAACTAATTTAATGTTACCGGATATTTTACCAGAGGATGCAGGCTTTTTCTATAAATATGATTTTGCTTTAATTTTTAAAAGTTATTTAGAGCAAAAACGCCAAGGTTTAGAATGGACCTATGCCGATTTTTTAAAAAGTCAAAAGCTTAAAGATGATGCCTCTAACCCAAAATATAGGGCATCTTATCAAAAAATATGGTTATTATGCGAAACCTTAATGCAAAATTTGGATTTTAATACTTTAAATTCGTTAAATAAAATTAGTAATCTACGGATTATTTTACTTAATGCCGGCGAGGAATATTTAGCTACCATTTTACCAGAATTAGCGACTGATTTTACCGAACAATATCTAGAAAAAGATTATCAATTAGCCTTAATTAATAAAATTAATGAGGTATCTTTAACCCCAAGGCAAAAAGAGGCTTTAGCTTTAAGATTAAATGATAATTTATCTTTCCGCGATATTGCGATGAAAATGAATCTTTCTATTGCTCGAATTGAAGAATTAGAAAAAATCGCCTTAAAAAAAGTTCGTAGTAATAAAAGGGTTGAAAAGTTTAAAAATAGTTGTTTAGAGTGAATTTTCACTCTTTTTTTCTTTTTAAAATAGACTTTTAGAAAGAAATTTAGTAAAATAAGAAAGAATGGTGTGTGGCTATGAAATTTTTAGAAAAGTTTAATATTCAATTTAAGAATCCCCAATTATTAAAAACGGCTTTAACGCATAGTAGTTATTCTAATGAACATATGGGAATTGCTAATTATGAACGCTTAGAATATTTAGGGGATGCGGTTTTAGAATTAGTTATGAGTGATTATTTTTATCGCAATACGGATTACAAAGAAGGCGAAATGACTAAACATCGCTCCAGTTTTGTCTGTGAAAATGCCTTAGCTACTTATGCGAAAAATTTAGAAATAGATAAAGAAATTTTTCTGGGAGAAGGACAAAAAAATAATTTAAATGATACGATTATTGCTGATGTTTTTGAAGCTATCGTGGGCGCTATTTATTTAGATCAAGGTTTTTTTACTGCTCAAAAATTTATTGAACACATTATTGTTCCTTATATTGAACAAGATTATGATTTTAATACTGATTATAAAACTAAATTACAAGAATTGGTCCAAACGGGGAAGAAATCTTTAGAGTATGAAGTTGTTAAAGAATCAGGTTTAGCTCATGCTAAAACTTTTGAAGTGATAGTTAAAATCGATAATATTATATATGGTCGCGGAACCGGCAAAAGTAAAAGAGAAGCTGAACAAAAAGCGGCTTACGATGCTTACCAAAAAAGTGCGAAATAGGGGTTCAATATGTATTTAAAAAGTATTAGATCGCAAGGTTTTAAATCTTTCGCGGATAAAATTGATTTAGAAATTAATCCCGGTATCACGGGGATTGTCGGCCCTAATGGAAGTGGTAAAAGTAATATTGTTGATGCGGTTCGTTGGGTTTTAGGGGAACAATCTGTCAAATCTTTACGGAGTAGTTCCATGAGTGATGTTATTTTTAATGGTTCGGCATCGCGTGAAGCCCAAAAAAGAGCCATGGTTGCCTTAACTTTTGATAATCGGGATCACTATTTAAATAGTGATTTTGCCGAAGTGGAAGTAAAAAGAGTGGTTTACCGGACGGGTGAAAATGAATATTATTTAAATAATACGCGCGTGCGGTTAAAAGATATTACCGATTTATTTATTGAAAGTGGTACGGGGATGGGGGCTTTTAATATCATTTCTCAAGGTAATGTTACCGATATTGTCAATGGTAAAAGCACAGATCGTCGGGTGATCATTGAATCGGCCGCCCGGGTTTTAAAATATAAAAAACGGAAAGAAGAAAGTCTTCATAAATTAGCGAAAACCGAAGAAAACTTATTACGGATTAATTTAATTATTCAAGAATTAAAAACAACCGTGGAACCTTTAGCTATAGAAAGTGCGAAAGCCCAAAAGTATACAGCCATTAAGGATGATTTAGAAAGTTTGGATATTGCTTTAATGTGTGAAGATATTGCCACTTTAAACGAAACTTATCAAACTACCAAAGGCGAAATTGACTTATTAAAAAGCCAAACCGAAAATTATACGAAAAGTTTAACCGAAAGTAAATTAGAAAAATTAAAGTTAACTAGTTTATCGGTGGAAGATAAAATCAATACGCTTAGGGAAAAGCTTTTAGATTTAACGAAAAAATTAAGTAATTTGGATAACGAAAAAAGATTAACAATTGAAAGACAAAAATACATGGTGGATTCGCCAAAGATCGATGAAAGTTTAGTTGCCTTAAAAGAAGCCCAATTAAATTTAGCCAAAAATATTGCGGTGATAGAACAAGAAATGGTTTCGTTAAAAGAGGAACGGGCGCAAAAACATGCTAAATACGAAGAAATTACGAATACTTTATTTAAATTAAAAGTGGAAAAAGATAAATATCAAAGTACGCTAGCTAATAAAAATAAAGAAAGTTTAATGCTCCAAAATAAAATCGAAATTTTAACGAACAATATTAATAATGAATCATCTTCGCCTCTAGCAGTACGCAATGTTTTAGCTAATCCGCGCCTTAAAGGAATTCATGAACCAGTCGGAAATTTAGTTAAAACAACGGATCAATATTTAGTGGCTTTAGATACGGCTTTAGGTAATAGTAAAAATTATATTGTGGTAACGGATGAAGATGCGGCGATCGGCGCCATCAATTATTTAAAAGAAAATCGTTTAGGTCGGGCTACTTTTTTACCCCTTAATATTATTGGACCGCGAAATATCCCTAAAGATATTTTACAAAAAGTGCAAAATATTGCCGGTTATATTGGTCCTTTAAATGAATTAGTCACGTGTGATGAAGCTTATCAAAATATTATTGATAACCAATTAGGTAACGTCATTGTGACCAAAGATGCTTTAGCAATGAAGGCAATTGGGAAACTTTTAAACCATAAATATCGGTTAGTTTCTTTAGAAGGGGAAATGCAAAATGTGGGAGGCTCTCTTACCGGGGGGATTTCTAAAGTCAATAACATTATTTATGAAAAAGCGGAATTAAATAAATTAAAAGAAAGTTTTCGCCTAATGCAAACGGAAATTGCCGAATTAAATGATAAGCTTGAGGCTGTTACATCTAAAATAACGGCCGCGGAAGCAGAAAGTTCCGCCTTAATTAAGGAAGATTTAACGCTTAAAGAAAATTTAGCCATCAAAGAAGAAACCTTAAAAGAATATACGAAGACTAAAGAAGAAAAGGAAAGTGAACTGGTTGGTTTAGAATCATGGCAAAATAATGAATTAGATAAAAAACTTGATACTTTACTAGCAGAAATTAATTTAGTTACCCAAGAAGAAACGTTAACCGAAAAAGAAATGCAAAAATTAACCCAAGAAAAAAATGATTTAGGGGACGAAATTAATATTTTAGAAAAACAAGTTAAAGAAGCTAATGCGTTAATTAATAGTAAATTAAATGATTTAAAAACGAAAGAAGTTTTATTAGGTAAAACAGAAGTTAAATTAGATAATTTATTAAAAGATTTAAATGAAGAATATAATCTTACCTATGACTATGCTGCCGCCAATTATACTTTAACTATGGACGCTAATATGGCGCGGGAAAAAGTTAATACATTGAAAAAGGAATTACAAAAAATTGGCGAAGTTAATTTAGGTTCTATAGCCGAATATGAAAGATTAAATACCCGTTATGAATTTTTACAACATCAAAAAGATGATTTAGAAAAAGCGAGTAGCGAATTAAAACAAATTATCACGGAAATGGATGAAATAATGATCCAAAAATTTGCCAAAACTTTTGCCCAAGTCGAAAAAGAATTTAGTCGGATATTTACCTTAATGTTTAAAGGTGGGCAAGGAAAATTAGTTTTAACTGATGCTAATGACTTACTCAATACGGGAATTGATATTATTGCGATCCCCCCTGGCAAGAAAATTGCTAGTCCTTTAGCTTTAAGTGGGGGCGAAAAAGCTTTGACAGCCATATGTTTATTATTTGCGATTTTGGAAATTAATCCGGCGCCATTTATTATTCTGGATGAAGCGGAAGCGGCGTTAGATGAAGCCAATGTCGATATGTTTGGTAAATACTTAAATAAGGAAAAAAGTAAAAGTCAATTTATCGTCATCACCCATAAAAAAAGAATGATGGAATATGC
>CANQCH010000064.1 GCA_947589165.1 uncultured Bacilli bacterium | reverse complement strand
AATTTAATGGTAAAATAAAGGCTGAGGCAAAGATATGTTAGTATTTGGTTTAAATGTTTTAAAAGAAATTGATGGGCAAAAGGTGCGGAAAGCTTATTGCTCGCGCCAAGATTTAATTCCCCTTTTGCAAGCCAAAAAAATTAAATATGAAATGCACGATAAAAAAGTTCTCGATAAAATGGTGAAGGGTCTACATCAGGGAATCGTTTTAGATGTTTTTGATTATGAATATTATGATTTAAAAGACGTCACGGGGAACTTCGTGGTAATTTTAGATCATTTGGAAGATCCGCATAATTTTGGGGCAATTATTCGAACTTGTGTGGCCGCGGGAATAAACGAAATAATTATTCCGAAGGACCGATCTATTTTAGTTAATCCGACCGTAGTTAAAGTAAGTGTGGGGACAATTACGAAAGTAAAAATTGTTTTAGTTAATAATTTAGTTAATGCTATCAAAAAACTCCAACAAGATGGTTATTTTGTTTATGCCTCTAGTATGGACGGAAAAGACTATCATACCGTTGATTATGCGCCTAAAAAAGTTCTAGTAATTGGTAATGAAGGTAAAGGAATTAGTCGTTTAGTTAAAGAAAATTGTGATGAAATTATTAAAATTCCAATGAGTAGAGATGCGGAAAGCCTAAATGCTTCGGTGGCCGCGGGTATTTTAATATATGGAATGAGGGATTAAATGAACTTAGATGAAATCACCGATGAAGAATTATTTAATTTAGCTTTAGAAGAAAATGAAGATGCGAAAAATCTTTTATATAATCGTTTTAAATTTATTATTGCGATAAATGTTCAAAAGTATAAAGTGGCTGCGAAAAGATTAGGTATTGATTTAAAAGATTTAGAAAGTGAAGCCTTATTTGGTTTTTCGGATGCTTTATCAAGTTATGATCAAGATAAAGTGGCCTCTTTACCAACTTTTATCAATTTATGTGTTAATCGCCGGGTAAAAAAAGCGATTATTAAGGCTAGTCGGTTAAAAAATTTAATTACCAAAGATGCTTTTTCTTTAGATTATGTTTACGAGGAATTTGGTAGTCCTTTACTGGATTTAATTAGTGATAATAGTGAACATGATCCGTTAGTTAATATTACAAAAGAAGAAGAATATAAGGAATTATTACAACAAATTAGTGAAAATTTATCCGGCTTAGAACTACAAGTTTTTAATTATATGCGAGAAGGATTTAACTACCAACAAATTGCTTTAATGTTGGGCAAGGATCCTAAACAAATTGATAATGCGATGCAAAGATTAAAGGCTAAAATCAAAAATATTATCGAAAAACGCAAAAATGCTTGATTATCTTTTCTGGTTATGTTATATTATTGGCAAGCACGAAAGTGTTTTTTTAATGGAGGAAAAAAATAATGCCGAAAAAAGCTAAGAACAAAGTAAAAAAGACGAAAAAAGAAACTTATTTTAGTAAAGTTAGAAAAGAATTAAAATTGGTAGTTTGGCCATCTTTAAAGGAAACGGCGAAATATTCTATTTCGACAATTGTTTTCTGTGTTTTCATTTGTTTATTCTTTATTATTCTTAATCTTTTAATGTCATTATTGAAAGGGATGTTTTAATGGAAAAGTTATGGTATGTAGTTAATACTTATTCTGGTCATGAAAGTAAAGTTAAAGAAAAAATTGAAGCGCGAATCGAATCAATGAATATGCAAGATAATATTTTTCGCGTTATTATTCCTGAAACAACAGAAGTGGAAGTTAAAAATGGGGTTCGCAAAGAAAAAGTAAAAAAAATGTTCCCCGGCTATGTTTTAGTTGAAATGATTATGTCGGATGAAGCTTGGTTAATGATTCGAAATACCCCGGGAGTTACTGGTTTTATTGGTTCTTCTGGTAAAGGGGCTAAACCAACCCCATTATTACCGCAAGAAATTGATCGGATTTTAGCAAGCATGGGTATGAGTCGAGTTAATGCCGAAAAAGAACTTAATGTTGGCGACCAAGTTAGCATTGTCGATGGACCATTCAATGGCATGGTTGGTAAAGTCGAAAATATTGACTTAGAAAATAATCGGCTTAATATCGTTATTGATTTATTTGGCCAAGAAACGACTGTTGATGTGGAAATTTATCAAGTAAGTAAAATGTAAAAAAATCGGAGTGATCCGATTTTTTATTTTTCGAGAATAAATTTGTTAGCAGCGCTTTTGCTAAGGACCGAGTTAATGGGATATTCAAGATAGGGAATAATTGCTTCATCATAATTACAAATCGTATTTAATGCAAAAATATGAAAATTATCTGGATTGTTGGTATATTCTTCATCTTCATCGCCGGCAAAAAAACGCCATCCGGAATCAGTGTCATTGGTTGGTTGTTCCCGATACATATAATTTATTTTTTTCCCTTCAATCGTAATTTTATTAGAAGCTATACAACTACCTTTTAAATCGGTTAATTTAATAATATTTTCTTTTTTTATTTTAAATTCGTTATGCATTTTTTCTCCTTACATAGATAATCCTTGTTCTTCTTCCATGATTTCTTCTTGAATTTTTTGTTGCCGCATAGTATCTTGTTGCAATTTTAAATCTTGTTCATTTTGCCTTCTTTGTTTTTCGGCTAGAATTTTTTCCTTTTGTAAAATTAATTGTTCTTTGGTCGGGCTAGTTGGCATGTTTTCTTCTTTATAACTATCTCTTTCTTTAACTATTGCCATAACTTCCGGTTTAAGATAAGGCCTTTTTGGCCCAATAATTAATTTTTGAAAATTTTCCAAAGTGGCAATAGTTGCAATTAGATTAGGATTATCACTACCTTTTTTTTCTTTAAAAATTTTATTTTTGGTTTGTAAATTAGTAATTTCTTGGGTAATTAAAGTCGTTATATTTAAATCATCCGAGTTTAATTTACGATTTAATTCCGCGATTAGTCTTAAGGATTTCATATCCATTAAACCTGATTTATTAAAAATATAGTAGTATAAACTTTTAATAGTATTATCATTATTGTTAAAATTTAATTGGTTAGGATTAATATAGCGAATACCATTTTCGCCAAAAATAGTGCGCAGGATGTCTTTATCAACGCCTCTGGTATTAAAAATTTTATTGGGGGGTAATTTGGTTAAATAGGAAGCCAAAGCCTCTAACCGATACCTTCTTAATTCGGCTTTTTGCTTAAGTTCTTCTTCGGCCTTTTTAATATCTGTTACATCTATTTCTTCGGCTTCATGTAATAGATCAGAACCAATTTTGGCTTGAATAACTTGATAATGGTCAGCCGGAATTTTATCCGTGATATATTCATCACCTCTAAAGCCATTATTGTAATGTCCCTGCCAAATTGGCGCAATTTTGGGCTTTCTAACGGCTAGACCATCCGGATTAATTTCATAAATAATACTGATAACGGGTAACATCATTTGTTCTAAATAAGTTCCATTATTTATACTAACTAGCGGTTCTACATTTTCTCTTGCCATTTTGGTATTGCCGTAGGCTGATTTAACCATATCTAGATTATCTGACATATAGACGCCATATTCATTTCCATCAGTGACAGTTTTTTCACCATTTTCATTAATAATGGGAGCATAATTAACTTTTAAATCAACGCCACTTAAATGAAAATTAGGTAGTTTTTTGTATTTAATATTATAACCACGATAAAGTGTTTTTGGAATTTGGTCAAATTTTTCTTCCATATTTATCACAATTATATTATAGCAAAAATAATAGTTTACAGTATTTTTTATGAGCTAATGTGTCAATTTATTTACAACTATTTTGTCTCTTGTTTTTGGGTGTCGAAAAATATTTTTAAATTTTCTTTTATGCGTTCATTATGAGGATTTATTTTTAAAGCGGCTTCAGCATTTTCGATAGCCTTATCAATGTTGTGTAAGTTAAAATACGCTACGGATAATAAATCATTTATGGTTTCATCCCAACTAAAAACTTCATTAATATAGGTTTTCTCATTTTGGGTAATGGTTAAAGCTTTTTCCCCGTAGACAATAACTTGTTCATAGTTTTCTAAACAATATTGTAAAATAGCCATTTCCACATATGGATCACGTAAGTAGGGAGCTTCCGCGATAGCTTTATTTAACCACATTTCCGCTTCATTAAACCGATTTAAATTTTTATAACAACGTGAAATAAAACGCATGGAGGCACAACGTTCATCTTTCCATGTGGCTGTTTTTAAACTTAAATGTTTGATTAAAGTATCAATAGCTTCATTCCATTGGCCATAATACATATATTCCCGACCTAAATAATGCATATTACGGTCATTTAACGGGTTTTCTTTGACCGATAATTCTAATAAGGGAAGATAAGAACTGCGCGATTTACTGCGGTCAGGATAATGATTAACGATGACATCATCCGTAAAAATTTGTTTTTCTTCGCCGTCATATTTTAAAACTTCGTGGACGGGATTAACCCAATGAAAATTATTTCGACTGTGAATTTTTTCGGAATAAAAAGTAACTTTGGGAACATTATTTTCATCTAAAAACCAATTATAAATATATCTTAAACGGGTTGTTCCATCGACCCAAATTTTTTCTAAAACTTTTCTCCAACCCGGAAGCAAGACTTCATCTAAGTCTAGACAAATGCAAATATCCGCATCACTAGGGACTAAATCTAACGATAAGTTGCGGGCATTATCAAAACGCCAAGGTTTTATTTCTTGGGTATACACATGAATATTATGTTTTTTTAATTTTTCTACAGTGTTATCGGTCGAACCCGTATCTAAAACATAAATCCCGTCGGCATCTTTAACTGATTCATACCAACGATCGACAAATTGTTCTTCATTTTTACAGATAGCATAAACGTAAATTTTTTTAATAATTAAACCTTCTTTCTTTAAAATTTATGCAGAGAAGGGGAAAAGATGTTATAATTATTTTAGGTGGTTAATTTGTTAAATAATGCAAATCCTTTAGAGATTTATCGCGAAATTATTAAAGATGAAAAATTTCGGGAAATTTATTCGGATTATTTTTTGGATCGTTTTGTTTATTCTATTGCCGATGTCGAAAAAAATAGTGATATCGAAAAACGAAAGAAAATGATTGATGCACTTTTAAAAGCTTATCGGTTGGCAATGAGTTATAAAGATCAAGTACTTAGCGCTATTGAAATGCAAAAGATTGCTAATATTGTTAATGAAGAAGCTGGTTTGGAAGGCTTTCGCAAAATTAATGTCGAACCCGGCCCAAAAGCAAATTGGACTGTGACACCACCTAATCGGATTTACATGGAAATTTATACTTTAATTAATAATTACTATAATGTTTGGTCCGGGATGGAAGATGTCTTTGAAAAAGAAGCTATGTATCATATCACTCTTATGCGGATTCATCCTTTTGAAGATGGCAATAAACGGGTATCGCGCTTAATCTTAAATGTTAATTTAATTAATCAAGGTTATCCACCAGTGATAATCAGTGAAAGTGAAACAGATGATTATTATAATTTTATTAATAATTTTGATGTTCAAGGTTTTGCCAAGTTTTTAAGAATTAAATCCTATTATGAATCAATGGGGATTGCTTTTTTATATAAATCTTATAAAGAAATTCCAATTAATGAAAGTATTGAAGAATATTTACAAAATAAAGAAAATGCTAGAGATTTAAGCTAGCATTTTTCTTTTTTAAGCGGCAGGAGTGCCACCATCAAGTTTTTTAACTACTAACGAAGCATTAGTTATGTTACCGGATGGCGTTGCAGTCGATGTTAAAGCCATATCAATCGTATCGCCGGCACTTAAATCGACAATGATTGAACCGCTGTAATTATATTGTCCATTGGCGGTAAAGGTATGTTCAATTGTTGTACCTGGAATATCAACATCGGTATTACGAACGGAGAAAGTGATGGGATCGGTTCCCGTTTCAGTTACATTGGCAGCATAAACTATTTCATAGTCGCCATCTTCCGTGATTGCAATTTCATTTCCAGCAGCGTTAGTATTTAATACGGGCATCGCCGTTGGCAGAGTAATTTGACTAGGGGTATTCGAACTTAAAGTATAAGCAGTTGAAGTATCATTATAGGCCCCACCATAAGCGGCTAGACCATTACCAGTTGGTCCGGTTGGTCCGGCTGGAATAGTGAAGGTTAAAGCATAAGCCCCGTCACTACCCGTGATATCAACTGCCGCATCAGTTCCTGCCGCCCCATTAATTACGGGATTAACAGTAATTGTTGGTGCGGGTCCCGTTGCCCCGATGTCACCTTGGCTACCAGTTGCTCCGGTAGCACCCGTAGGTCCGGTTGGCCCTTGGGGAATTGTAAAGTTTAAAATCGCATTATCACTGGTACCAACATTTACGACACTAGCTGCCGTTCCGGGTGCGCCTGTCGTCGTAGCTCCTATGGTAATAGTGGCGGGTCCGGCTGGCCCAGTTGGTCCCGTTGGCCCAATGTTACCAATAC
>CANQCH010000063.1 GCA_947589165.1 uncultured Bacilli bacterium | reverse complement strand
CTAACTTTAAATTCAATGGGGCCCGTTAACTTTAATTTTTTTAACTGGGGAATAAGACAATCGCAAAAGAAAATTTTAACCGCATAATTATAAAAGATATTGGCTTCCATGATGGCTTTCGCCATCCTTTTTTTCAAAAAAACTTTGGCTCCCCCACGAAAAGTTGGTATATCTTGGACCGCCTTAAAAAAGCCAATCTTTTCGGCTTCCGTCATTTGATTAGCTTTAATCTCCGTTGCCAAAGGAATATTTTTTAAATCTTTAATTTTTTTATTTTCTCTTTTATAATGGGCAATCACTTTATTTTTATAGGTATTCACTACCAAAAAGCCTCCGATTGCAAAATAAGCGGTCGGACTATTTTTATGAATGGAACCAGATTCGTCGATATAAACATTGATGAGCATAAAATCCCCCTTGCAGTAATCATATCATGAAAAGAAAAAAGAAGATTAAAAAATTTAATCTTCCTTAAGCTAAAATACCTAAATAATAATTCTTTTTCCCTTTTTTAATTAATAATACTTTCCCATCAATCGCCATATCACGAGTTATGGCTTCGTTAATATCCGTAATTTTTTTATTATTAATACTAATAGCCTTACCACTAACCATTTCTCTCGCTTCTCTTTTACTAGTACAAATATTATTAGTTACTAAAACATCTAAAATATTCGTGCCCACCGTAACATTAAAGTTCGGTAAATCTTTTAAGCTCATCATTATATCCGCGCTCGTTAAATTCCAAATTTTATCACTAAATAAAGATTCACTAATTTCTTGCGCTTTTCGGTATTCCGCTTCCCCATGAATATCGGTAATAATTTCTTGGGCTAAGCGTTTATGAGCTTCGCGTAGTTCAGGATGTTCGCGATTTTTCTTTTCGTATGCGGTTATTTCTTCGGGCGTTAAAAAGGTTAATTTTTTTAAATAATCAATAATCATACTATCTTCGAGATTAATTAAATATTGATATAATTCGTAAGCTGACGTTTTATTTTTATCAAGCCATAAGGCATTACCTTCGGTTTTGCCAAATTTTACTCCATTGGAATCGGTTACGAGAGGCATCACCATCCCATAAGCCGTTTGATCTAATTTTTTCCGAATTAATTCAATTCCCGACGTAATATTTCCCCATTGATCAGAACCCGCGACTTGTAAAGTACAATTCCGCGTTTCAAATAAATGTAAAAAGTCTAAGGCTTGTAAAATCATATAAGAAAATTCGGCATAAGTAATACCACTTTCTAATCGGGATTTAACTTTATCTTTAGCTAGCATGTAATTAATATTAAAATATTTCCCATAATCGCGTAAAAAATCTAAGACATTAATATCCTTCGTCCAATCGTAGTTATTAACTACTTCAAAGCCAAAAATCCTTTCGGCTTGAGCTTTTAAACCTTCGTAATTTTTTAAAACTTCTTCTTTACTGATCATCGGCCGTTCACTAGTTGGTTTCGGATCCCCGATTAAGCCCGTAGCCCCCCCGACTAAAAGAATAGGATGATGTCCGGCTTTAGCTAATCGTTTCGAAATTAAAAAGGAAGAATAATGGCCAATATGCATGGAATCAGCCGTCGGATCAGTGCCAATATAAAAAGTTAGGCCGCCGGCGTTTAATTTTTCAATTAATTCGGGATCCGAAATATCTTGAACTAAACCCCGCCATTTTAAATCTTCATAAACCGTCATCTTATTCACCTACATTCGTATAAATTTCGGAAACATCTTCAATTTCATCAAGAAGATTATATAACCGGTCATAGATAACTTTATCATCGCCCGTTAAAGTGATTTTATCCTTAGCATACATTCCGACTTCATCAATAATAAATTCCACATTCGGAATTAATTTTTCTAAAATATCTTTTAAAGGATTCACATCACTCGGATTAACCGTAATAATAATTTCGCCATCTTCACTCTCAAAATCAACTGGTTCGAGCCCATTTTCTAATAAATAATTAAAGACTTCTTCTTCATTTGGATACTTAAAAGACACGATACCTAAATGATCGTAATTATAAGCCACACTATTGGTTACACCTAAACTTTTATTAACTTTATTAAAGGCAGCTCGGACCATCCCCACTGTTCGATTAACATTGTCCGTTAAACATTTAATAATAAACGTTGAAGCTCCAGGACCAAAACCTTCATAAATAACTTCATGATAATCTTCGCCCCCAACGCCTTTCGCTTTATCAATGGCCCGATTAATAATATCACTAGGCACTTGATTTTTCTTGGCTTTATCAATTAATCTTTTTAAAGCCACATTACTATCAGGATCTGGTAAACCTTTTTTCGCAGCTAAATAGATTTCTTTGGCAAAAGTCGTATATATTTTGCCTTTAGCCGCTCCTGTTTTTTGAATACTATATTTTCTAACTTCGTATGCTCTACCCATAATTACCTCCTAAATTTTTAAATCTTGGATAAAATGATACAATCCATAAGGTTTTTGCTTATGTTTTTTCAATTTGCGGATTACTTTCTTAATATTATATATTCGCAAGTAATCATAATTATTTGCCTTCATAAAATATTCCACGACGGCAATAACTAAATCTTTCCCCGTTAAAGTGGGAAAATAAAATTTTACTTCGGTTAGACGTCGCGCAGAAATTTTTTTAACCATCCTATCATAACACACTTGGGGTCGCTTTTTAAAGATAAAATTTTGCCCATCTAATTTTTTTAAAATTTTAATGGTATCATAATAACCTAGTTTAATATTATCATTAATTCTTTTATTACTTAAAGTAAAAATACTCCCTAACGGCCGACTCGCTTGAATAATGGTGGTCCGCGCCGGATCTTTTATTTTTTGTTTAATGCCGGGGGCTTGTAAATCAATGGCATAAACATGGTGATAATTTTTAGCCAGTAACATATTCACCGGCATGGCATCATAAAAGCCCCCATCTAAATAATATTTATCGTCGATTATTTTTTCTTGTTTAAAGCCCGGGAAATAACAACTTCCCATGATATAATCATTCATTTTACCTTCCGGTATATCTTCTTTAAATAAATGTAAAACCTTTAAAGGTTTGACCCGGACTGTGACTAAACCATAATCTTTGGGACTACGGCGAATATCGGCTTCGACATTTAGTTTTTCTAAAGCTTCTTTTAACCCAATCGTACTAATACCTTTATTTGTAATAATATGGGTTAAACCGGCGATGGTCCCCGGTAAATTTTTATTTTTTAGAGCTTTCACAAAATTATCATCTAAATTTAAAACCTGGGCGACATCAATATTTTGCCAAAATTTTAATAATTCACGGTCACGGCCGGCGGCTAACATCGCGGCATTAAACGAACCAATACTCGTGCCGACAAAGCCATCAAATTTAATATGACATTTTTTAAAAGCAAAATAGGCCCCCACTTCATAGGCGCCTCTTAAACTACCACCCGATAAGGCGAGCCCAATCATTTAGAACCGCCTTTAATAAATAAACGGCCGAAAAATTTACTAACAGTCCGATTTTTCCCGGCTTGATGTAACCTTTTATAATAATCATTTAAGGTATCATTCCGGTAACTTATAATGGCATTTAACGTATCATTATCACTGCATTCGCCACATAAATGATATTTATCCATAAAAATTCGCGCCCCTAAATATTTCCAACTTAAGCCATATTCTTTTAAAATATTGGTTAAAATTTCTTGATAAGTAACGGCTTCCCCGGCACTTACACTATAAACTTTATGATTTAATTCTTTTAAATACGCAATACATTTAACGAAACAATAACCGGCATCTTCTTTTGTAATCCATAAAACTTGATCGGTTTTATAACCATTTAAAATTAAAGATTCTTTCATTAAACTTAAAACTAAAGGTAAGCGTAAAATAGTATAATTTTTTAATTTTTCTTTAATTAAAGTTTCGGCTTCTTTTTTCGCTAAAGCATAATAATCGTATTCCCCTAATTTAATTTTGCCCCGATAAAGAAGCATAGTTGAAGCATAAAGTAAATGACACTTAGGATTATAGTAATTAATAGCCCGGACAATATTTTCCGTTCCCTTATAATCTATTTCGTGAGCTAAACCTTTTTTGACATCGGCAAGGGGTGGTAAAACGCCCGCCAAATGAATAATACAATCAAAGTCTTTCACCAATGCTTCAATTAAAACACGATTACAAACATCACCATAAATAATATTAATTCTTTTTTTATATTTTTTTAATTTTGCGACGGAATTATTATTTTTTAAATCTAAAGCCGTTATTTCATATTTACCTTCACTTAAAAGATATTTTAAAACTTGTAGGCCAATAGTCCCTGCAGCTCCCGTTACTAATATTTTTTTCATAAGTCACTACCCTTTCTAAAGTAAATTAATAATGATTAATATAATTATCCCTACTATTATACCATACATTGTTTCTTTTTTCTGCCGATTATTGATTAATTCGCCTAAAAGTTCGAAAAGTAATATATGGCCAATCATCCCTAAAGTTAAGCAGATGATAATTTCGGTTAAAAAAGTTGGTAAGGCCCCAAAACAAATGGTTACAAGACCACCTAATACGGCCGAAAAAACTAAAAGAACAGTTAGGCCCCAATGTTTTTTATCTTGGGGTAAAGCGCCAATTTGAATCCCTAAAGGTAAATTATGGAATCCAATTCCTAAACCTAAAATTAAACCTTGTTTTAAATTATTTACCGTTAAGCTATAAAGGCCAATTCCTTCGATAAAATTATGCAAAGTTAAGGCAATAATGGTAATAATTCCAATATGTTCTAAATGCTTAACATGCGCTTTGGTCGCATAATCATTATCGTGATGATGATGGTGATGATGGGGAATTAATAAATCGAGAGCATGAATTAACAAAAAACCAACTATTATAAATAAATATGACCACAAATGCGAAAACTCTTTGATCTCAGGTAGTAAATCAAAGCAAATTAAGCCTAAAATAACCACAAAGGCACAGGCTGAAGCAAAAATCGTTAAAGCGGTTTTATTTTTACTGGCCCGGTAAAGAAACATCCCGGCTAAAAAAAATAAACCACACAGAAAAGTAAATAATAATCCCCAAAGCATTTTGTCACTTCCTAGCTTTTATTTTACTCTTTCTTATGAATAAAAAAAAGAAAAAGTTGCTGGTTAAATAGTTAAAGTAAAGCCCCCAGCATCTGTTAATTTAAATGTTAAGTTGCTTATTTCACTTTGATTACTCGTAAGAGAATAAGTAGCACTTAAATTATAAGTTGCATCATTAAAAGTTAGATCACTAAGTGGATACGTTAAATCATTAGCTTGCACAATTTGCCCAATGGTCGTGCCATTGGCGTAAGCATAATTATAAATACTTCCACTACTTACCGCGGGAAAACTATTTATTGGTGTTAAGCGTAAACTATCACCAGCTTGAATGGTTAAATTACCATTATAACTTTCTTTCCCCACTTTAATATTAACATTATAAGTACCCCCCGGAATATTATTAACCGTAAATCCGCCTTCGGCATCAACTTGGACATAGCCATTTTGGAAAGAAATTTCGGCATCAGTTGCTACCGTGTCATCAGCTTTTAAAACTTTACCTTTTAAAGTGTAATTCTTTTCCGCCCCTAAAACACCGGCTTCAATTGCACTATCAACATAAAAATAGGTATTACTAGCACTCGGGGTCGCTTGATCTGATAACCAAACTTTTACTTGATAAGTTTTCGTATGATCTGATGGCGAATTACTGATTGTATCATGTAAAATAAGATAACGATTATTGCGATAATCTTCCGTATCTAAATAGTAAATAGGTAAATCAGCAATACTTAAAGGCCCCATGATTAAGGTACTTTGTTGACTTTTAGCATCATAATCATAAACGGCAAAACGAATTAACTCAATAGGAGTTAATTTATCCGTTTCTTCTTGCCGTTCTTTTTGATAATTAACAATATCATAACCAATAGTTAAAAAATATTCAGTACTTAAAGTACTAGGATTATCTTCGGCCGCCACTAAATTATCCACATAAATAATCCGGGATTTACTTTGTAACATGCCTTCTCGATCCGGTAAAGGTAAAATATCATTCGTACTTAAAGATACTTCTTCAAAATAACTACCACTATAAGAAACCCGTAAGTTACCGGTAGCAACAGTTTGATTATTACTATTAGATTTAACCGTAAAAAAAGCGGAATATGAGATACCTAAAGAAAGAATTGTTAAAAGACTAACACATACCGCAATAAATAAATTACGATTAGCATATAACTTTTGCAACCTTTCTTTTATTTTCATATCCGCCACCTATTATTAATTTTACCATAAAAATTAATTTTAAACAATATTAACTATTGTCGTCGATTAATACTAATGTGCAATTAAAATAGAAATGTGACAGTTATTCCAATTTGCCATCAAAATTTCAGGAACCGATAATGTGATGATA
>CANQCH010000062.1 GCA_947589165.1 uncultured Bacilli bacterium | reverse complement strand
CATTACTTCGCTTTTTCATCAATGAAAAAAACTTTATACCAAACTAGAAAACAATAAATAGTCCAAACTTTCCGATAATTATCTTTTTTGCCACTAAAATGTTCATCTAATAATTGAATAATATACGCTTGATTAAAAAACTTTTGGGTATATTTAGCGCGAAAGGTTTTTTTAATCATATTATAAAAATCTTTTTCTTTCATCCAATCGCGAACGGGCACCGGAAAACCTAATTTTTTCTTTTTATAAGCTTCGGTCGGTATTACCTTTTTAGCTGCATCGCGTAAAGCCACTTTCGTATTTTCTTTGGTAACTTTATAATTAATTGGTAAGCTAGATGCTACCTTAAAAACTTCTTTATCAATAAATGGCACTCTACCTTCAAGTGATGAAGCCATCGTCATCCGATCGGCTTTAAGTAAAATATCTTTCATTAACCAAAAGTCCATGTCAATGGCTTGCATTTTCACAATATCACTAGCATCTTGATAATCAGCATAAGTATTTTTCGTTACTTCTTGATTAGTTAAACCTGTATCTTTAACTAAAACTTTTTTTGTTTCTTTATCGCCAAAAACCCGATTGACCCCAATATAACTATTTTCTAATTTTTCACCCCGCCGAATAAAGAAATTAACGCCCCGTACTTCCGGTAAAAGCCGACAAAACTTGGCAATTAAATGGCGAATGAAAAAGGGAATTTTATTATACCAACCCATATCAACATCTTGGCGATAAATATTATAGCCGCCGAAAAATTCATCGGCCCCTTCCCCAGATAAAACTACTTTCACATCTTGGCTGGCTAAATTAGCCACAAAGTATAAGGCCACCGCGGCCGGATCCGAAGTCGGTTCATCTAAATGATACATAATCTTGGGAATAATACCCATGTATTCTTTTTTCGTAATAACTTTAGAGGTATTTTTAATATTTAATTTTTGAGCTAAATCTTTGGCATAATCAATTTCGTTATACCGCGGTAAATCATAACCGACAGTATAAGTTTTATCGGGATGGGCTAAAGCAACAATGTAAGAAGAATCAATCCCACTCGATAAAAAGGAACCCACTTCCACATCACTAAGTAAATGTTTATTTACTGATTCTTGCATGATTTCGGCAATTTCTTTAACCGCTTCTTCATAACTAAGATTTTTTTCGTTAAATTCTTTTTTATAATATCTATCAATTGTAATTTGACCATCTTTAAAAGCTAGACTATGGCCGGCATCAAGGCGGAAAACACCTTTAAAAAAAGTTTCATTCGTTGGCGTAAAACTAAAAGCTAAATAACTTTTTAAAATATCTTCATTAAATTCTTTTTGAAAGGCCGGATGCTCTAAAAAAGCTTTTATTTCACTAGCAAAGATAAAAGTTTCATTCATATACGCATAATAAAGGGGCTTAATGCCAAAATTATCGCGAGCCATAAATAATTCTTTATTCTTAATATCATAAATGGCAAAGGCAAACATCCCCCGTAGATGTTTTGGTAGATCACGACCCCACTCTTCATAACCATGAAGTAAAACTTCGGTATCACTTTTAGTTTTAAATTCATGCTTAGCTTTTAATTCGGCTCTTAATTCCAAATAGTTATAAATTTCGCCATTAAAAATAACCACTAAAGATTTATCTTCATTATACATGGGTTGATCACCGGTTGTTAAATCAATAATTGATAATCGCCGATGCGCTAATGCAATATTTTTATCGACATAAAAGCCTTCCCCATCGGGACCCCGGTGAGCAATTCTTTTACTCATTTTTTTGATGATCGTTTTTTTATTCGTACTTTTATCAATAAAACCCGCTATTCCACACATAAAGCTTATTCTCCTTATTTAAAATATTGATAATAATTTTCCGTCATGATTAATTTACTCATGGAAACTTTGTTACTAACAATTCGATTCATATTGCTAACGTAATCAGCGGCAACTTCATGATTTTCTTTAGGTACAAACTTACCTTGAGAGGCAAAATAAGTTCCTTCATCAGATACCCAAGAACTATTACCAAAAATAGCTAATCCCGGCGTCGTACTTAAAATATCTTTTCCAATAATTAAACGGGAATCATATTTTAACCCAAAAACATTATAAATAGTTGGTAAAACATCAATTTGACTACCGACTTTTTCTACCTTTACTTTATCCATTATATTATTCCACAAAATGAAATTACTATGATTTATTTCAACTACAAAATCTTTTTTACCTTTAGTGATGCTATTAACATCTTCATTTGGTAATAAATAAGGATAATGATCGCCGACTAAAGCAATAACCGTGTCATCTAATTTCCCGGCTTCGTCTAATTTTTGCAGTAAAAGTTCTAAAGCATGATCAAGTTCAATTTGAGAAGCTAAATAAGCTTTAGCACCTTCCGTTAAATCTAAGTCTGCAACATATTCTTTATTCTTAAGACTCATGGCATTGCCACTCCAAGAATAACCCCCATGGCCACTAACAGTCACATAATAAACCATAAATTGACCATCCGTATTAATATAATCATCAAATGTTTTATCAATCATTTCGACATCACTTTCGGGCCATTTGTTACAATTAATTCGAGCTTCTAAACCGTTACGACAACCTAAATAATTATCAAAACCTAAAGCCTTTAAATATTTATTTCGACTTTGGAAAGTATAAGTGTGATCATGATAAGCGAAAGTTTTAAAACCCGCATTTTGAAACATGGTGGCTAGACCAAACGGATAACTATTTTCGCCCTTTTTCCAAGGCGATAAAAAACCAGACGCGGCAACTAAACCGGTAAGTTCTTGAAATTCGCCGCCAATGGTACTACTAATAGTTGGAGTATAAAAATTTTCAAAAACAAAACCATTATTTACTAATTTATATAAGGTTGGTGTTAGCTCTTTACTAACAGCCATTTCGTTAAAACTTTCAGCCATAAACATAATTAAATTTTTATCTTTGAAAAAGCCCGTATATTCATTTTGTAAAGTTCCACTTTCATTTTGAAAATATTCATGCATATTTTTAACTGTTCCCTTACTATTTTTAATTAAAGAAGCAAAATCATAATCTAAATTATTATAAGCATAACTTGGTTCATCAGAATGAATATCATCTAAAGCATCTTTTACTTGCTCATTAGGAATAATATCAATATGTTCATTAAAACCAAAAATATACCGATTTGAATCAATAAACATGGTATTAATTACTCCTAATCTTTTTAAACTTAATTCCACATTATGATTTTGATAAAATAATTTATAGGCCGAGTATTCTTCGTTTTTACCAATATTTAAGCTTAATAAAAAGATGCCATAAATACCGGCCGCCAACGGAAGCAAGAAAACACTCTTTTTAAAATTCTTTTTCTTAAAACTAATACCACTATGACAAATACCACTAACAATAATTGGTAAAAAGATAATTAAAACATAAAAAATATTTTTAAATATTAATTTAAACATATCACCAGAAAAACTTAAAATTTGATCAGTGGCTCCTAAAAGTGAAAAATCAAAATAAAAACCAAAGATATTATGGACCACTATTTGAATGGCATAAAAAAGGCAAAAGATGGCCATAATAACAAAATATAAAATCTTATTAACCTTTTCTTGAAAAAATGAAGTAATAAATTTACAAACAATACTTAAAAATAAAATAAATAAAAGATTATTAATGACATCCCATGAAAAAGGACTATAAGGACTAACTATTTTAAATAGTAACTCCAAATAACAAAAACTAATTAAATAAACCCAAAAAACATCTAATTTTTTTGTAAAAGTTAATTTTTTCATTTTTTTACCACCACTACATTTTTAATTATAACACGGATTTTTATTTTTTAAAGAAAGAAAGTGCTATAATTTATGGGGAGGCCAATATGCAAGTTATTCACCCTTTAAAGCCCATTTATAATCAAGATGCCCAAATTTTAATTTTAGGTTCCATGCCTAGTGTTATTTCGCGTGAAAAAAATTTTTATTATGCCAATCCCCAAAATCGTTTTTGGCCCATTTTGGAAAATTTATTTCACGTTAAATTATATTCTAATCAGGAAAAAATTGCCTTTTTATTAGCGCATCATATTGCTTTATGGGATACCATCAAATCTTGTGATATTACCGCTTCAAGTGATGCTTCAATAAAAAATATTAAAGTAAATGATATTAATAAATTAATCAAAGAAACCAAAATTAAAGTTATTTTTTGCACCGGACAAAAATCTTATACCACTTTTAAAAAATATATTAAATGCGATAAAGAAGTTATTTTACTTCCTAGTCCTTCCAGTGCTAATGCAACTTATAGTCTAGCTAAATTAATCAAAGCTTACGAAATAATTAAAAAGACATGGGAAAGGCTTGATTTTAACCAATAATTTTGGTATTCTATTATTACTTATGGCGGAGTTGGTGAAGTGGTTAACACGGTAGATTGTGGCTCTATTATGCGTGGGTTCGACTCCCACACTTCGCCCCATTTAAAATCAACTTACGAACTGATAAAGGTTTGTAAGTTTTTATTTTAAAGAAATTTTAAAAACTCTTGAATTATGTTTTTTTAATTTGCTATACTTATTTAAAGAGGTGTTCACTATGGAAGAATTATTTAATTTATTTTTAGGAATGATAATATTTTTTATTGTATTTCTTATTTACCCAATTATTATTAAATTAGGTAAAAAGAAATATTCTAAAAAAGATATTTCTAAAAGGCTGTTTATTAATAGTTTATTATTTGTATTAATTTTTATGTTTTTATTTATAAAAGGAAGTAGCATTACTTTATCAGATGTAGTTTTGGTTTTCATTGAAGCCATATTTGCTTATTTTTTAAATTTGCAAATGTTAAAATCACATATAAATATTGAAAATGAAAACGATTCTTATGAAAAAGCTTCTATTAATTCAATAGTTTTTATACCATACATATTAACACTATCACTATCGATTATTGGATTTTATAATATGATTGCATATATCGACAACAATTTAATGGAAGAAACATCATTAAGTAATCGAATTATTCCTTTAATAATTTTGTTATATTTATTCGTATGGAGTATTTTAAAATTAATTCAAGTTTTTATATTAAAATCAACAACCATTCTTGAAATTTCAACAAAAAAAGTTTTTGGAAAAAAAGGATGGTTAAATACTATTTCATTGGACGCACCAATAAACAAAATTAATGATGTTATGGTAGTTCAATCATTCTTGGGTAAAATTTTTAATTATGGAACAATAATAATTAATACATCTTCAAATAAGTATAAATTTCAATTTATAGAAAATGCTGATAAGTTAAAAAATAAAATTACCAGCATTATTGATAAAAAGGAGCAATCAAATAATGAAAATATTAATAAAGAAATATCAACAGATAAATATAGCGATTTAAAAAAATTAAAAGAACTATTAGATAACGATATTATAACAAAAGAAGAATTTGAAAAAGAGAAGGAAAAAATATTAAAATGAAAATTAATTTTATTTATTAAATTCTTTTGATATAATTATTTATAGAAAGAGAATTTAGTTCGTAACTTGTAGTTTTTCCGCTCCATATTGAAATTTCGTCGAATTTTATAACTTTAGTTCGACTATGATACATGTATAGAACGATTATCAATTATAATCGTTCTTTATTTTTTCTTCATTTTTAATAACTAATTCTGAAATATACTTTTCATATTTATTAATACATATATCTCCGGATAAAAGAATTTTTCCCGTTATAATATTGCCTACCCCAAATTCTTCTAAACCTTCTGGTATCATCGGTTGTGGAATAACTATATGAAGGGGGCCAAATTCTGTATCAATTTCAGCCATATAATAATTATTAACATCCATACCAAATATATTTAAAGGACATGACCAACATTGTTTAATTGTTCCCTTAACATCCACTAAATTATCAAATGAGTGATCTTTTTTTTCTCTTTCTTCAGGAGTTAGATTAGCACTATTATTCACTATAGCTAAAAAAGGAATTAAAGCACCATCCTCCATAAAATACTTTTGTCCATTTTTACTTTTAGGAACTTTCTTTTTATATTCTTTTTCATTTTTAAAAATATCAATTGCCATAGCAAAAGCAACAACTTGTACTTCAATTATATCTCCAGCTTTTATTTCACCAAGGACTTGTTCATTGACTAATCTAATAATAACAAATCCTTCACTATTTTCCCGACTGGCCATATAACAATCTTCAAAGTTTGAAAAAGAATTAATAATTTTTAATTTCCAAACATCAGGTGAAGTATGATGAACTTTCATATTATTAACACAAATATTTTTTCCATCTCTTATTGATTCAATAACTAACTGTAAATTATTTTCCTTTTGCGGATAATAATTAAAAGTTATTTTTTTATTACCCTTTTTCTCAACTTTATTTTTTGCTTGTTGTGCAAAAAAGATTAAACTTTTTTCAATCATTTCTTCATCTTCAAATTCAAAAACAAAGTTTTCAAATAAATACCTATCCATATAACACCACACTTCTATATAAAATTATATCACAATAATTTTATATAAAGCCCATTGATTTATATTCTTTAGCATTCATCCT
>CANQCH010000061.1 GCA_947589165.1 uncultured Bacilli bacterium | reverse complement strand
TTTTATTAAGCTAATTCTACTTCAGCACCAGCTTCAGTTAATTGATCAGCATAACCTTGAGCTTCTTCAGCAGGAATGTTTTCTTTAACATTACCACCATTATCCGCTAAGGCTTTAGCTTCAACTAAACCTAAACCAGTGATTTCTTTTAATAACTTAATAACGGCAATTTTGTTGCCACCAGCTGATTTTAAGACAACAGTCTTTGTGCTTGAACCAGCATCTTCAGTAGCACCTTGTGCTGGAGCAGCTGCCACAGCAACAGCCATTGGATCTACCCCAAATTCTTCTTTCATTGCATCGACTAATTCTTTTACTTCAAGAATTGTCATTTCTTTTAATGAACTGATAAATTCATCTTTTGTTAATTTCGCCATTTTTCTATTCCTTCCCTTCCATTTTTTCTGAATATAAATTCAAACTAATAGCTAAATCTTTAACATATTGCATCATACCACCAGCCAACATTGTAAGTAATCCTTCGCGAGATGGAATTTCTGCATATTCTTTAATTGTTGCTAGATCAGCAACATCGCCACTGATAATACCAACTCTAATATCTAGTTTATCATGGCTTTTCGCATAGTCAGATATAATCTTAATTGGTTCTAATAATGTTTTCCCAAAGCAAATAGCGTTTGGTCCTTCTAAAAAGGCTCCTAAATCAATTTTTAATTCATCAGTTGCTCTTTTTAATAAGGTATTTTTATAAATTTTCACATCAGCTTCAACTTTTTTTAATTCTCTTCGAAGTTCGGATAAATCCGCAACAGTTAAACCTTGATATTGAAAAATTATAACTGATTCACTATTTTTTAGATTGCCAATTATTTCATCCACAATTGCTTTCTTTTGGCTAATTATTTTTTCACTTGCCATAATAGTGTCCTCCTTATAATATTAAAAGCCTCCGCAAAGGGAAGCCTAAAAAGATTAAACTTAATCTATAAGATTTCCCTCGGTAGGACTTACTTTTGCCTACTGTCTTCGGTTTTCAATTCGTATTATATTATAATTTTAATTAAATGTCAAAACTATTTTTGTCTAATTTGATCCCAGGACCCATCGTTGTTGAAATCGTAATATTTTGGATAAATACACCCTTAACAGATGCTGGTTTCGCCTTAGCAATCGTCGTCACAACATATTCTAAATTTTCTTTTAACTTTTGTGCATCAAATGATACTTTACCAATAATAGTATGGACATTACCAAATTTATCATTCTTATAGGTAATCATCCCTTTTTTGATTTCTTTAACAGTATCGGCAACTTTAGTTGTAACGGTACCAGTCTTAGGGTTAGGCATTAAATTTCTAGGTCCTAGAATATTACCAATTTTACCTAATTCTGGCATCATATCCGGTGTTGCGACAATAACATCAAAATCAAACCAGTTTTCTTCTTTAATTTTAGCAATTAGATCTTTATCGCCCACGAAATCGGCGCCTGCTTTTTTCGCTTCTTCAGCATTATTACCAGTCGTAATAACTAAGATTTTTTTACTTTTACCAGTTCCATGCGGAAGTGATAAAGAACCTTTTAATTGTTGATCAGATTTTTTAGCATCAACTTTTAGTCTAATTGCTACTTCAACTGTACTATCAAATTTGGTAACAGATGATTCTTTAACTAAGTTAATGGCATCAGTAACATTATAAGCTTTGGTGCGATCAATGTTTTTTGATGCTTCCACATATTTTTTACTATGTTTTCTCATTTTTCCCTCCTAACTGTGGTTTATTAGCGGATTAATTATTATTTTCTTCTTCGGTTTCAGCTTCACTTGCTTCTTCATCAGCATGGGTTGGAACTTCGGCACTAGCCGTAGCCATTTCTTTAGCTTCCGCTTCTAGTTCTTCAAGTTCGGCTTCTCTTTTGGCTTGTTCTTGTTCTTCAATAGCCGCTTCAGCAGCTTGTTCCGCAAGTTCGGCATCATTTAAGCCTTTAACAGCAATACCCATATTCCGAGCAGTACCAGCCACAATATTCATGGCGGCTTCTACATCATAAGCATTTAAATCTGGTAATTTTTCTTCTGCGATAGCACGTAATTGATCTTTCGTAATAGTTGCCACGATTTCATTGGCTCCTTTTTTACTAGCTTTATCAATCCCAGCCATTTTCTTAAGTAAGTTAGCTGCGGGCGAAGTTTTTAAAACGAAATCAAAACTCCGGTCTTCATAAATGGAAATTTCACAAGGAATAACATTTCCCATTTTATCTCTGGTTGCTTCGTTAAACTTTGAACAAAAATCGCCTAGATTAATGCCGGCAGGCCCTAAAACCGTCCCAACTGGTGGTGCGGGGGTTGCTTTACCTGCTTCGATTTGTAATTTAATTTTTTTAACGACTTCTTTTGCCACGAAAACACCTCCTATACAATATTTTTCGCGTAAGTGGGAATTGGGCAAGTCCGCTTTTCTTTCCCTGCCACTTAACCAATCTTAAATAATTGGCATTTAAGATAATAACATAAATCGTCAATAAATACAAGAATTTTTCAAATATTATTGGCGAATTTTCTAATTTATGTTATGATTAATTTATCAATAAATGATTTAATTTACAAAGGAGGGTTATTATGGCCAAAAAATTTTTTCGGCAAAAAGTTCATAATAAAAAAAGAACCATAACACAAATCATCATTATAAGTGTATGCGTAATTGGTCTTATTACATGCTTTAGTTTAACATATTATTTCAGTCACAAATTACCAAAAGGAGCGAAAGTCAAACTTCGCGATTCGGTAGCTATTGAAATAAATAGCGAATTACCCGAAAAAACGACTTTCTTTTCTGAATTAGAAAAGATTGATAAAAAAAACATCACCGTCGATTTTAAAAAAGTTAATCAAAAAAAGGTTGGAGAATATCCCGTAACAATTAAAGTTCATAACCGAAAATATAAAACGACTTTAAAAATCGTCGATTCTTATTCACCAGAATTGACTGTTAAAAATGTTACAATTAATGAAGGCGATAGTTATAAAGTTAGTGACTTTGTAGAAAAATGTACTGATAACAGTGGGGAAAAATGTAAAGTTGAATTTTATACTTTAGCTTTAACGCAAGAAGGCGAAAAGATTGATTATTCAGCTTATAAAGATAAAGGTACTTATCCTATTCAAATTATTGCTAAAGATGCATCAGATAATCAAACGGCACCGCAAACAGCTTACTTAGCAATTGGGGAAAAAGTGACTAATAACCAAACAAAATGTAAATATGGGGCCGATCAATACGCCACTGATAAATATACTTTAGCGGTCACCGTTAGTGAAAATGGTTGTGCTATTAATCCGGAATTAGAAAAAGATGAAAATATGTTAAAAGCTGTTAAAGCTTTAAGTGATACGGAAACGAAGAAATTACAAAGCGAATTCCAAAAGTTAAATATTAATGATGATATGGATTTAAAATTTAACGAAAATCCGATTCCTAATATTGAAGGTAAAGGTTTAATTGGTTATAGTTTAGAAGTAGTCCTAACTAATACCAAAACTAATGAAGTAATTGAACAATACTTTGTAAAAAATGATGGTTCAAGAATTTATTCAATTAACAAATATAAGTTAAATTAAATGAAAAAAAGGTAGCTTTATGGCTACTTTTTTTATGACCTAAATACTGGGCCCGAAAGGGCCCAAAGGGGGTTTTGGTTGATCTCTTCACATTAAGATCGTAAGGAGATCTGGTTATATAGCATAGTAGTTATTGTGTACTATGCTAGTTTAAATATAACGTGTTTTATTTTTTTTGTCAATGAGTTTTCCCAAATTTTTTTAATTAAAATTTAAAATTGGATAACCATTTTCTCCTAACTTCCATATGTTTAATTTTAAGTCATATGTTTCATCTATTAATCCATTTGCAATTAATTCTTGTTTTAAACTTGCAATATCTATTTTTGATAAGTTATTATTTAAAATATCTACAAAACTTTGTTCTTGCATTTTATTTTCTTCCATACCTATTGGTCCTGTTATTTCTTTATTAGTTGCAGAATGCTTATTAGGATAATATGTATTTTTTATGTTAAATGTATCTTCATTTATTGTAGGAGTATTTATAACTGTTAATATTTCATAGCTGAATTGAGGATACGACGTTTCATTTATTTCTCCTAAATTATATACATTATTTATTTTCGTAGTTAATGCGTTGTTAACTAAACCAATTACTCCACCTATATGTTGATAACCATTTGTTATGTTTCCTTTATTAAAAGAATTTATTATTGTTGTATTGCTTAACTGATCACTACCAACTAATCCTCCTGTAGTTGGACTAGAACCAGTTTTATAATTTATCATAATATTTCCTAAATTGTAACTATTTAATATATATAAGTTATTAGTTTCATTTAAATTAACATCCCAGCCTATTAATCCTCCATAAAATTGGTTTTTTTGATAGTTATTTGTTTCCATAATTATATCCCCTAAATTATAACAATTATCCAATAATATATTCATACTATTACCCCAAGGATAGGCTATTAATCCTCCAGCAATAGTCATATTTTTTATGTTTCCTTTATTATAAACATTTTTCAATCGAACTCTGGAATCACGATATGTATTACTCATTATTCCCCCGAAAATAACACCCTTACTAATTTCATAATCTGATCCTTCATAACTTGCCAAATTATATGAATTTTCTATTATTAAACTACCTTTTTGTATTGATCCTACTAAACCGCCATTTTTCATTGCCTTTTGTATTGTGCCCTTTTCTGTATTATAACTATTTTCTATTTTAGATATTTTTTCAATATTTCCAGAGTATATTTGACCTACTAATCCTCCTGAACAATCGCCATTATCAATTTCATATATTTCATCAGGATTAACTACTATCGGGCCGTCGTTATAACTATCATATATTTCAATGTTCCCTTTTATGTTTCCAGCCAAGCCTCCGGTTATTCTATTTGTTGCTTCTCGATTACTAACAACTTCTCCAGTATTATATGATTTACTTATTTTTGTAAATGATGTATAGGAATTATCCCTTCCTATTAAACCACCTGTACTTTCTCCTATTGTATTTTTGATCTTCCCTTCATTATAACTTTCTTCTATTGTGGTTGACCCATTTGTTAAACCTATTATTCCTCCTACTTCTTCTCCTTCTTTTATTTCTCCACTATTCTTTGTATTTTTTATTATTGTTTCTCCATTTGTATATCCTATTATTCCTCCTGTTGAGTACGTTGTTCCTGTTACAATTCCATTGTTACTCGTATTACTTACTTTAACTGCTCCATTGGTATATCCTACTATTCCTCCTGCTATTTTACCTTCCGTTTCTAATGTTACATTTACTTCATTATGTATATCATTTATTATTAACAATGAGGCACTTGATGACGCTATTAATGATCCTATATGCCCTGATCCTGGTTCCCCATCTTTAGTTATATTTCCTGTTATTGTTAATTTTTCTATTGTATTTGTTGATCCTTCTATTCCCACTAAGCCAAATAACCCTATGTGTATATTACTTCTTCTTATGTGTATGTTTTTTATTGTTTTTCCATTTCCATCAAAGTTTCCATTATATCTATTAATCTGTTTATTGGTAGTACCTGATCCTATAGGAATAAATCCGCTTCCTGTTGTTAGTTCTAATAGTAATCCTTCGGTTTCATCTTCATTACCATTTATATCTCCATAATCTGTTCTTTTACTATCTTCATAATCACTAGGATTACTAAAATCTAAATCTTTAGTTAATACATATGTCTTTCCTTCTTTGGTATCTCCTTCATTTACTTCTTTACTTAGTTTTACTAAGTCTTCTATCGTTTTTATTTCATATACTTTTTCTTCTTTTTGGATTATTACTTCCCCTTTTAACTTCTTACCTTCATTTATTCTTTGTTCTGTTTCTAAATTTATTAATCTTATTTCTACTTCCCATTTATCTGTTTTCTTATATGGAACACTTTCTTCATCGTGATTATTTTCATCTGCTCTTATTTCTTTCGTATATTTATATCCTTCTTCTTTGTCTTTTAATTCTATCTTTAATAAGTCTTTTACTTCTGTTATATCATATCCCCCTTCTATTACCTCTTCTTCTATCCTCATACTTTCTATATATTTTTTATTCTTTATTTCATATTTGCTTTCTATACTCCCTACAACATTTCCTTCAGGATCTATTATTCTTAATATTATTTCGGCTCTAGGATTATTATATTCACTTCCTATTTCTTCTTCTACTTTCTTTTTTACTTTTACTTCTCCAGTAGCATTAGTATAACTAGAATATTTAAATTCATTTTCTATTATATCTACATACACATTATAATCTTCTTTAGCTTCATTGGTCGCATCATTGGCTATTAAGGTAGCTGTGGCTGTTACACCATCACCTAAGCTGGTTTTTCCTTGTGCAAAATTATCTTTATTTGCATTAATATTTATTGGTACTTCTTGATTCTTATCTTCATCAACTACACCTTCTTTAGTGGCATCAATATCTTGGATAATAAAGTTTAGATTATCCGTGGTTCCTGTTGTAACATTGACATCACTACTTTGGCCTTTACCTTGTTGGGCTTGGAAGTAAGCATATGTAGCACCTGCGATCATGGCAACTACTGCTATAAGGGCTACAACTAGTAAGACGATGGCCTTTCTTTTGTTTTCTTTTTGGTTTTGATTTTCCATTAACAATT
>CANQCH010000060.1 GCA_947589165.1 uncultured Bacilli bacterium | reverse complement strand
TTTTTTACTTTATTCTTATTTTTTTATCTTTTTTTGGTTTATTTTTTATTTTTTTCCTTAAAATTCTTGACACTAACTTATCAAACAAAAAAGAAGCAATTATTTTGCTTCTTCTTGGGCTCTGGTTTCGCGAATAACAGTAACTTTAATAGTTCCTGGATATTGCATTTCATTTTCAATTCGTTCCTTAATATCACGAGCCATTTTATAACTATTTTTATCATCAACTTCATCTGGTTTAACAATAACCCGCAATTCCCGACCGGCTTGCATCGCATAGGTTTTATCAACGCCTTCGTAAGAATTACCAATTTCTTCTAATTGTTCTAACCGTTTAATATAGTTTTCTAACGAATCATTTCTTGCTCCCGGACGTGCTGCTGATAAAGTATCGGCAATTTCCACTAAAACGGCAATGGCATATTTAGCATCCGTATTACCATGATGGGAAGCAATGGCATTAATTACGACATCACTTTCATGATGCTTCCGAGCTAAATCAACACCTAATTCGACATGGGAACCTTCAACTTCAAAATCAATAGCTTTCCCAATATCATGAAGTAAGCCCGCTCTTTTAGCTAAAGTAACATTTTCGCCTAATTCCCCGGCCATTAAACCACAAAGGTTAGCCACTTCAATGGAATGTTTTAACGCATTTTGACCATAACTAGTCCGATAATTTAATTTTCCAATTAATTCGATTAATTCCACATCCATTTTTGTAATACCTAAATCATTAATCGTCTTATTACCTAATTCCATGATTTTGGTATTAATATCTTTAACGGTTTTATCGTATACTTCTTCAATCCGTGCGGGATGAATCCGTCCATCTTTAATTAAGGTTTCCAACGTTATTTTGGCAATTTCTCTTCGTAACGGATCAAAAGAAGAAATAACAATAGCTTCTGGGGTATCATCAATAATTAAATCGACCCCGGTCACTGATTCAATCGTCCGAATATTGCGCCCTTCCCGGCCAATTAAACGACCTTTCATTTCATCATTAGGTAGTTCAATGGTACTAACTGTTTGTAAACCCACGACATCATCAGAGTATCTTTCCATACTTTCGATAATTAATTGTTTTGCTTTTTCACTGGCTTCAATTTTGGCTTTAGCTTCCGCTTCTTTAATGTAATCAACAATTTCTAATTGCATTTGATCTTCCACTTTTGCCATAATCATATCATGAGCTTTTTCTTTACTAAAGCCCGCGATTTTTTCTAATTCCGCTAATTCATCTTTTAATAATTGATCCATTTTAGCTTCTTTTTCTTGTAAATTTTCTTGTTTTGCAATTAAAGATTCTTCTTTTTCTTGTAAAGATAAATCTCTTTTTTGGAGCATTTCTTCTCGCTTATCCATTGTTTTTTCACGAGTTAAAATGCGTTCTTCACTTTCTTTTATTTCCGCCTTTTTTTCTTTTATTTCGGCTTCGGCTTGTTGTTTTAATTCAAATGATTCTTTTTTTAGTTCTAAAAGAGTATCTCTTTTATGTTTGTCTGCTTCATTTTTTGCATCTTCAAGAAATTTACGAGCTTTATGTTCGGCATTGGCATTTTTAAAATAATTAATTAAAAAAACTACCACGGCGCCAACAATAAAACCACCAACAAGAGCTAAAATGGTAACTAATGTGTTATCCATTTTGACCTCCAATTTATAGAATTAATTATTTATAATTTAATATCTATATTTCAATTATAAAATGAAAGTTATAATTTATCAAGTTCAAGGTTAGGATTTCATAAAAAAACTTAATCTATCGCGATTAAGTTTTACTTTACTTGACATTTATTTAGTTTCATCAATAAAACCATAATGTTCCCGAATCTTTTTTTCTAATTCTTGGCAAAATTCCGGATTTTCTTTTAAATAAAGTTTGGTATTTTCTTTACCTTGGCCAATTTTTTCCCCATTATATGAATACCAGGCTCCACTTTTATCAATAATGCTTATTTCACTAGCAATATCGACAATTTCGCCTTCTTTAGATATACCTTCGCCATACATAATATCCACCGCAGCCGTTTTAAAAGGTGGCGCTACTTTATTTTTAACCACTTTAATATTGGTTCGGTTACCAATAATTTGATCACCTTGTTTAATTTGTTCCCCCCGGCGAATATCTAAACGAACACTTGCGTAAAATTTTAAAGCGCGACCACCAGGAGTTGTTTCTGGATTACCAAATAAGACCCCTACTTTTTCTCTTAATTGATTAATAAAAATAGCTGTCGTATTAGTTTTATTCATTATCCCAGATAATTTTCGTAAGGCTTGGCTCATAAGCCGGGCTTGTAAACCGACATGAGAATCGCCCATTTCGCCATCAATTTCTGCTTGGGGTACTAAAGCTGCGACTGAGTCGATAACAATTAAATTCACCGCTTCACTTCTAACTAAAGCTTCCGCAATTTCTAAAGCTTGTTCCCCTGTATCCGGTTGACTTAATAATAATTCATTAATATCTACGCCTAAATTTTTAGCATAAACAGGATCTAGGGCATGTTCCGCATCAATAAAAGCAGCGCGGCCCCCTTCTTTTTGGACTGATGCAATGGCTTGTAGAGCTACCGTTGTTTTCCCACTTGATTCCGGGCCAAAGATTTCAATAATTCGCCCCTTAGGAAAACCACCTACGCCTAAAGCAATATCAATTGCTAGTGATCCACTAGATACCACATCTATTTTTTGATGACCTTCTTCTCCTAGTTTCATAATCGCCCCAGCCCCAAATTGTTTTTCAATATCCGCTAAAACTTGCTCAAGAGCTTTATCTTTATCCTTTATATCCTTTGTTGATTTCATATGTCCTCCTACTTTTCTTATATTTTTATTTTACTTTACTTAATAACATTTGTCAATAATTTTTACAAATATTTGTTCGTATATACTATTCTTACTAAGTTTTACTCTGATACACCTTAATTTTACTTTAATATTCTTTTTTTTGTCAATTAAAATAAATCTCTTAAAAGAGATTATTTTAACTCCAATACATTTTAGCAAAATTTATCTTTCTATAATCCTATCTTAAATGGTTCAGTTTCCAACCCTGATCCATCTATTGTTTTCACATCCGATGAAAGATAAATAACCGGCCGAGCCCCATAATTAGCATACACAAAAAAACTATTGCTGGCAAGTCCTGTTCTATCTAAAATTTTCACAACGTTACCATTGTTTGAAACCCGAGAAATTGTCCATTCATATATTCCTAAGTATAACCAATCACTATTTTTTACAGCGTCTTGTGTATAATTAACTGCTTCGGTATTCCAGTAGTTAGGTAAGGTTCCATACATATAATCATTTATATGTACTAATCCTACATAGTCTTCATACGTTAAATCATTAATTTCATTACATTGTCTGGCTACTGTTGGACTTCCTTGATCATAGCAACTAATGTTTGAACTTGTTAGTTTATTATCTCCTAATTCAGCATCATACATTAATTTGGCATTATAAGAACTGTTTGAAAAACCAGATCCAATTTGCCATTCATGTTTTTCGATCATAATTTTATATGTTGGATTTATACCATTGTAATATTTTTCATTCAAGTTTTTTGTATTTAAGTTACTATTTTTCCACATATTTGTATTGGTATTATTGTCCGCTGTTAGATGAGTACTATCTGTGCTATTCCAATAGTATTCGGCATAGTTATCAAGTTTTCCCTTGTAATATGTTACATTAGGTGATGCATCCTTAACGTAAGCACTTTTGGTAGGCGTAGTTGCATCTCCTAAATCTTCTTTGGTGGCGGCATCAGCCTTAATTAGTTTTGCTTCATAATTACCTTCATTGTTTATAAATAAACCAATTATGCGATATAAATATTTATAACCGGCATTATTAGGATCATTAGAACAATCACCACCAAAGCAAACATAATTATTCGGATTGGCTCCCACAAAGCGATAAGATAAATCGCCAGCTTCTAGTGTACAATTTTCTTCCCCTTCATAATCACATTTTCCATCATGATAGATTAAACTATTATCTTTATTTTTAATTAAATCACAAGCTAGGCTTTCTTCATAGTTTAATAAACAACGATTTGTCGCATTATCAATGGCAAAATAAACATAACAACGATCAGAACTTGCCGCTTTAACATAAACATTATTACCTTGATATTCTAAAGTGCCACCATTTTCACAACCACTTCTATCTTTATTTAGAATATAATCATTACCTGGCCATGAATTATCTTCACTCTCTTTATACTCGCCATCTTCGTTTTCAATCATCATACTTAACAAAGTTTCATCTTTGGCTGTATATTTACTTAATAACAGTTTTTGATTATTAATTATTTTGTTTTGATAAAAATTAATACTTGTAATTATAACTATTAATATATAAGGAAATATCAAAAATATCTTTTTCATAGGCTATTACCTCTATTTTTCCTTATATTATCAAAAAAAAAAAAAGTCAATTGACTAACTTATTTGACTTTTCTTTAATAACTATTTTTTATTAACTTCTAAGTATTCGCCCGGAACTGTAATCTTATTTAATTCGTATTCGGATTTTAAATAAGCCATAAATTTCCGATTAACCATAAATTCACTTTCGGCAAGACATTCAATTAAAACTTTATATTTATAATTATTAGCATTTAAACTTTCAATGCCTAATAATTCAATATCTTTGGTTACTTCTTTTAATTTTTGCATTTTTTTATTAACATTACCAATTATTTTTTCGACAAGTTCAACGGAGACGTCTTTAGGAATTGGTAATTCTAAATAAAGATTCGTATTAAACATACTATGATTGATAACACTTGTTATACAACTATTATTAATAATCATAACTTCGCCATTATAAGCTTTTAATTTCGTTGTTTGTAAACCAAGTTCAATAACTTCGCCTCTAAAACCTTTAATGGTTACAACATCACCTTGCATATAATGATTATCAAAAATAATAGCAATCCCAGCTAGTAAATTTTTAATCGTATCTTGAAAAGCTAAACCTAAAATGGCGCCCGCAATACCTAATGAGGCAATAATACTAGTTGTTTTAATCCCATAAACATTTAAAATAGCTAAAAACGTAATAATGGCAATAATATATTTAATAATACTTTTAATTAAATTAATAATTGTTTGTTGTCTTTTTCGTTGAAAAGTTTTTTCGTTAGTCCGAATTTTAACTTTTAAAGCTTTATCGACGATTTTGGCTAAAACTAAATAGATAATTAAAGCAATCGCGATATAAATAACTGGTAAATATAAATATGCAAAATTAAAATTTTTCCCCATTTTTAAGCTCCTCGACCTGCCATTCTAAATCTTTCTTTCGGATCTAAATATTTTTTCCGTAGTCTTATTTCGGTTGGTGTTATTTCAATATATTCATCAGCTTCAATAAATTCTAAAGCTTCTTCTAACGTAAATTTTTTGGCTTTATTTAAGGCAATTGCTTCATCGGAAGATTTACTTCTCGTATTAGTTAATTCTTTATTTTTACAAGGATTAACATTTAAATCGCCTTCCTTATTACATATACCCACAATTTCGCCAATATATACAGGAGTAGAAGGATCCACAATCATGGTTCCGCGATTAGTTAAATTAAATAAAGAATAACCAAAGGTTACACCATTTTCCATGGAAACCATCACGCCATTTTTCCGGCCTTGGATTTCCCCTGCATATGGTTTATAACTATCGAAAGAACGGACCATAATGCCTTCCCCCTTCGTTTCGTTAATAAAGGTACCCCTATAACCAATTAAGCCCCGAGTTGGCACTAAATATTCTAGCTTGGTATAACCAACTTCGCCTGGAGCCATACTTTGCATGGTCCCTTTCCGTTCATTTAAGGAATTAATAATGGTGCCCGAAAATTCATCGGGAACATTAATAATTACTTTTTCGTAAGGTTCACATTTAACGCCATCAATTACTTTTGTAATTACTTCCGGTTTGGAAACGGATAATTCGTAACCTTCCCGCCGCATATTTTCTAGTAAAATTGATAAATGTAATTCGCCGCGGCCACTTACTTTAAAACCTTCTTCATTAGGCATAGCTTCCACTTTTAATCCGACATTCGTTTCTAATTCTTTTTCTAAACGTTCTTTTAAATGCCGGCTGGTTAAAAACTTCCCACTTTCACCCGCGAAAGGAGAATTATTAACTAAAAAGTTCATCGATAAAGTTGGTTCTTCAATAATAATTTTTGGTAACGGATCAATAAAGCCATTTTCGCAAATGGTATCGCCGATGGAAACTTCACTACAACCGGCGACAGTCACAATATCGCCATAATAAGCTTTATTAACTTCGACTTTTTTAATGCCTTGGTTAACAAATAATTTCGTAACCCGAAAGCTTGTTACCTCCCCATTATTTTTGGCTAAAGCAACGGTTTTACCAGCATAAATTACACCTTTATTAATTCGGCCAATTCCTAAGCGCCCAATATAATCATCATAATCAAGTTGACTAATTTGCATTTGTAAGTGATCTGCTTCACTACCCTTAAATGGTTCTACACTCTTAATTATAGTTTCAAATAATGGTGTTAAATCATGCCCTTCTTCGCCCATATTATAGACGGCATAACCATCTCTTGCACTCCCATAAAGAATCGGAAAATCTAATTGTTCATCGGTCGCCCCTAATTCCATGAATAAATTAAAAGTCATATCGACAACTTCGATAGCTCT
>CANQCH010000059.1 GCA_947589165.1 uncultured Bacilli bacterium | reverse complement strand
AGTTATGTCTTTAATCAAGAAAAAAGTTATTGTGAAAATAAAAGTACTTTAGAATGGAATAATGTAAGTAAAAGAATCAAAGTAAAGGTAACAGGAACTGATAAATGTTATGTATATTTTGACTTAGAAGAATTAGGAACCGAAGAAAGTCCATATCGGATAAGAGTAATAGAAGATCTAGTCGATTTAGCCAATGAAGTAAATGATGGGGAAAACTATGCTGGTAAAATCTTTACCTTAGAAAAGGATCTAGATTTTCATAATCCTAGTGATTATGAAAATGCCTATCGAAGAGATTATGGCGATATCAATAAAAACAATCAAGATGAAACTTTAATAGATGAATTAACGAACACCGAAGGAAGTGGTTTTATTCCAATAGGTAATTCCGAAGAAAATTCCTTTCAAGGAACTTTTGATGGTCAAAATAAAAAAATAGATAACTTATATATAAATAATAATCTAAATGGCTTTATAGGATTATTTGGATTTATAATTAATGCCAAAATAAATAATTTAACTATTAGTGGTAATATAACATCTAGTATAAGTGTAGAAGCCGGTGGCTTTTCTGGCGCGGGTCATAATTTTTCTATAATTAATTGTCAGAATAATGTAAATATATTAGGAAGTGCAGGGACTCAAAGCATAGGTGGCTTTGTTGGATCGGCAGGATATAATAATGTTATTAAAAATTCTAAAAATTATGGTAATATTTCCAATGGTAATAATACAGGTGGTTTTATTGGTAATAATGCGGGAACAACATTAATTGATAGCTCACAAAATTATGGCATTATAACCAATGAAAAAGGTAATCATGCTGGAGGATTATTAGGTAGAGATGGCGATGCAACTAATTCAACTACTATAATAAATTCTCATAATGAAGGTTCTGTAACTATAAATTGTCAAACAGAAGGTACAAAGTTTGCCGGTGGCTTAGTAGGTTTAAGCTATGGTAATTTAATAGTTAATAAAAGTTATAATATTGGTGATGTAATTGGCAGCCCAACTGATAAATGTAAATATGTAACAGGGGGATTATTAGGCGTCAATTATAGTAGTAGTGCTTTCATTATAAATAGTTATAATGCTGGTAATGTTTTAAATAAATCGACAGCTAATAATAATACAGCTTCGGGAATATTAGCAGACTCATACGACTATACAAATACTTATATAATAAATTCTTATAATGTTGGTAAAATATATACTAATCCCGATTCTAAAGGTGGTTGGTATACTAATGGTTTCGTTATGGGGGCAAATGCTAATTCTCACCGCACGGTTTATATTAATAATGCCTATAATTTAGGAGAATTAGATGGAGTCGATAAAAAAGGCGTAGGTTATTTACCCCCAGCCGAAAATTTTACAATAACTAATACATACTATCGAACTGGTACAGGAATTACAGCTTCTAGTCAAGGAGAAGTTGCAACAGGAATGGATTATACCCAAATGCAAACCCAAAATTTTGTTAATACCTTAAATAACAATTTAGCAACTATAAATTTAGGCACATCCTTAAAAGAAATAAATGGTATGGGTCTACTAGGTTGGAAATTAGGTAGTGATAATATTCCAACGTTTGATGAAGAAAATATTTATTATCCATTTACAGGTAATTATCAAGAATTTATAACCCCAGAAAATGGTTATTATCAAATTGAACTATGGGGAGCCAGTGGTGGTAGTAGAAGGGCTACTTCCATAGCTGGCAAAGGTGCGTATGCCAAAGGAATAATAAAATTAGTCAAAGATGAAAAATTATATGTATACGTCGGTGAATATCCAAGTTATACAACGGGAAGTTGTCTAGCGTCAAATCCCAATCATGCTTTTAATGGTTCTAGAGATGGATCTTGTGCTGGTGGCGGTGGCGCCACTGATGTACGACTTCAAGGTGGTGAATGGGATAATTTTGAAGGTTTAAAATCAAGAATCATCGTTGCAGCCGGTGGTGGCGGCGCTGCATCAATAGGCAATGCCGGAGATGGTGGTACTTTAAATGGACTTGATGGTGTTGGTCAAGATGACAATCCAACATATTATGCTGGAAAAGGTGCAACCCAACAAGCTTATACTTTTGGAACTTCTTATTATGCTACTTGTACACCAGGTAATGGTTATTATGCAGGACAAATAGGTCATGGTGGCAATGCCGGCGGTGGTTCATCATTTATCTCTGGCTATTATGGCTGTGATGCCATAAGTAGTTCATCAACTAGTGATAAAATAACCCATACCGGCCAACCAGTTCATTATAGTGGAAAGAAATTTTCGACCCCATTTATGCTCGCGGGCAATACGAAAATGCCGAGCCCAAATGGAAGTACAGAAACAGGCCATACTGGCAATGGTTATGCCAAAATAACTTTAGTAAAAAATGTTATAGAAGATTTAAGTGGCAATGGAAATAATGGTCTAGATTATTCCGTAAGTAAAAGTAGTGAAGGATATACCACAAGTGATGCAAGTAAAAATGGTTATATTAATATGGGATTAACTAATTATGATTTTGGCGATTCATTATCCTTTGTGATACGAGTTAAATTTAATAGTTTAGATGGTACTCAAGAATTTATGGGCAATTGGGATGCTGCGGGTGGCGGTTGCGCAATGTCTGATGGTAAACTAGCATTTGCTCAATATATCCTAGAAAAGAATTCGCCCAACTATTATGGCCCAGGATATGATAGGACGATTATCGAAGCTAATAAATGGTATACGATAGTCGGAACCTATGATGGTGCAAATATAAAAGTTTATGTTAATGGAGAAGAAGATGCTAGTAGTAGTGTAAGTGGCCAAATAAAACCAAGTCTAGCTTTTATTGCTCTAGGAGCTAATCCTAGTCATACAGGTGGTTTGGATGGTTCTTATAGTTATACCACCTTTAGTGATGCTTTAGTTTTTGACAGGGCTTTAACTAAAGAAGAAATAGCGAAAAATTATGCCAATATACCTAATCCGGAAAACAAAGATGAACTGCTCGTTTGGTATAAATTTGGTCAATAAAAAAAATTTTGAAAATTCATTCAAAATTTTTTTATATCTTTTTAGTTCTAGTTAGTGCTACATCGGGATAAAGTTGTTTTAATAGTTTATATTGTAAAGCTAAGTCTAATGCTTTTTGAATTACTAATTCTTTTTTCTTCGTATAATCAAGACTAACAATTTCTTCAGCGCCATTAGGTAAAATATAAATTTGTTTACCAGTATCTAATTTAGTATGAATATTGCTGATACAATTTTTATGAATATCGTATATTCGGTTATGTAATCGGTTAGAACCTAAAAATAAACAAATTTGATTTAATGGATCGACATAAAGGGAAGTTCCCGCATAACCGGGGGACATGAAAGCTTTTCCTGATAATTTATGATAAACACCCAATTTTAAATTATCTGGTTGTTTACAATAAACTAAAGAACCGTAATAATAACTATACTTGTTAGCCATTGCATGCCCCGTAACATTTTCGCTCATATTAAAAACGGTTTCTTTTTTTAAAAGTGTATAGTTAATTAAAGCATTACCTAAAGTAATCATATCATGAGTAGTAGAGAAAAAACCTGCATGTCCGGGAGCAATACCATAACTTGCCCCAATAGCTAAAGCTTTCGGATCATTAACAGTACCGGGAACATTGTCAGTTCTTTCGATTAAATCTCCGGTACAATTAATTTGCATAGAGAAATTTTCGTTAGCGACCCGGTCAATTTTTTCAGCCGGAACATTTAAATAGGTATCATTCATATTTAAGGGTTTTAATATAGTTTCAGTAATATATTGACTAAATGGTAAGGCCGTAATTCTTTCTACGACGTATCTTAAAATCATCGCTCCAATATCCGTATAACTATTATGTAATTCTTGTTCAGGATAAATATAAGCAGAGAATAAAATCTTTTCGGCTTCTTCTTTCGTTTTAGCGGTATCAATTCGGACTTTTGTTTTAATATGTACTTTAAATTTTAATAAATCAAAGATAGTCGTATTAGCTAAATCACTAAATTCGGGAACGTATTTAACTATTGGGTCAAATAAATCTAAATAATTTTCTTCCATTAGTTTTAAAATAGCTAAAGTAGTAAATATTTTACTTGTTGAAGCTAAGTCAAAAATGGTATCATAGGTCATCTTTTGCGGAATATTAATTTTTTTGTTATTGAGAATAGCATATTCTTGCTTAGAGCCTGCGATGATTTCATTTTGACTATCAAAAGAGCCAAAGTCTAAAACTAAGCCGGCGGTTAGTTTTTTATTTTGGACAAAATCAATAATCATTTCCCGAAGCCCACTTTGGCGATATAAAATTTGTTTTAAAGTTTCGTAATCCGCATCGGGATTTTGTTCTAAGGCATTTATGACTGGTTGTAATAAAGCTTGATATTCCTGATAGGAAACTAGATTTTGTAATAAAGGATCACTAGTAGTATTTTGATTTTTCATTAATTCATTAATATAAAAGTTTAATTTGTCTGTTAAATTCATAATGTCACCTTCTTAACCGTATGAAAATTATAGTAAAAAAGACGTATTTTGTCAATTTTTTTAAGTAATTACTTGTACTTTCAATATAAATAACTTGCAGAAGATAAACTTTTTAGTTATAATATGAAATGAAGATAAAGGGAGTCAAAAATGCGAAAAATAATAGCTAGTTTAGACATTGGTGGAGCATTTATTAAGCTTGTTGTTGGCGAAATGGTGCGGAATAAGCTTAATATTTTAGCATGTGTTGATGTTGTCTCCCGGGGCGTAAAAAAGGGTTATATTGTTAATCCGGAAAGCGCCATTGAAAGTTTAAAAGAAGTTTTTAAAAAAGCAGAAGAAACGCTCGGTTTAAAAATTAATAAAGTAATTGTCAGTGTTCCTAGTTTAGGGGCAGATTATTATTTAATGGAAGGGGCTATTAGCCTAAATCCCGAAGAGGCTATTACGGGTAATGATATTATGAGTGTTTTACAAAATTCGGTATATAAAAAAATTCCAGATGGTTTAGAAATTGTTAGTATTTTGCCGAATAAATTTCGTATTAATGATGATGAAGTAGTTGAAAATCCCTTGGGGCGAAAAGCCGAAAAACTGGCGGTTAAGGCGGTAACAATTACGGTACCCCGTAAAAATGTGGCTACCATTGTAAATTGCCTTGCTAAAATAAATGTTAAAGTTGTTGATGTTGCCTTAGGGGCTTTAGGTGATTTTTATCAATTTAAAGATCGAGTCAACGAGAATGAAGTTGGGGCTGTTATAAATATTGGGGCTACGAAAATGGAAGTATCAATCTTTAATCGCGGTTTATTAACTAATAGTGCGGTAATTGATATGGGTGGCATCAATATTGATAAAGATATTAGTTATGTTTATAAATTAAATCCGACTGATGCCCGTTATATTAAAGAGACGATGGCTTTGGCCGATAAAAATTTAGCTATTCCCAATGAAGCTATTGTCTGTGAAAACATTAATGGTGAAAAGATTAAAGTTAATCAATATGATGCGAGTGAAATCGTAATGGCGCGGTTAAGTGAAATATTAAATTTAGCAAAAAAGCAAATAAATCTCTTAACAAACAAAGAAATAAGTTATATAATGATTGTAGGGGGAGTTACCGAAATCGGTGAATTTAAAGATTTAGCTGAACAAATTTTTCATAATGTTTATCTTGGCGAAATAACGGAAATCGGGGCTCGCAATAATAAATATTCCACCGCGGTGGGTTTAATTAAGTATTATGATAGTCGGTTAAGATTAAGAAATCGGGATTTTTCTATTTTTTCAATTGAAGAACAAGAAGAATTAAGCGGCTATAAAAAAATAAATATAAATGAAAATTCGATATTAGGAAAAATATTTGGATACTTTTTTGATAATTAAGGAGAGAAAAAATGAATGGATTACAAATGGATCAAGTAGCAAAAATTAAAGTAATAGGAGTCGGAGGTGGCGGTTGTAATGCTGTTAACCGCATGATTCAAGAAGGCGTTAAAAGCGTAGAATTTTATATCGTCAATACCGATGCCCAAGTTTTGAATGCTTCTTTGTGTCAAAATAAAATTCAAATAGGTAAAGATATTACTGGTGGCCTTGGTGCTGGAGCTAATCCCGAAGTTGGTCGGGCGGCTGCATTAGAAAATAAAAAAGAATTAGAAGAAGCTTGTAGTGGTGCTGATATGGTCTTTGTCGCTTGTGGCTTAGGTGGTGGTACGGGAACAGGTGCGGCCCCAATTATCGCCGAAATTGCCCAAGAACAAGGAGCCTTAACGGTTGCTATTGTTACTAAGCCTTTCCGTTTTGAAGGTAAAAGAAGAATGGAAAATGCTTTAGTTGGTTTAGAAGATTTAAGAAAACATGTTGATACCTTAATCGTTATTCCTAACGATCGATTAAAAGATATTATTGATAAAACAACTAGTTTCGATGATGCCTTTAAAGAAGTTGATAATGTTTTACACCGGGGTGTACAATCCATCTCTGATTTAATCGCTGTCACCGGTGTTATTAACCTTGACTTTGCCGATGTTAAAACTGTGATGGAAAAATCAGGTACGGCCATTATTGGTATTGGTTGCAAGGCTGGCGAAAATCGGGCCATTGAAGCTGCTCGTCAAGCGGTTGCTAATAGTTTACTGGAAGCTACAATTGAAGGGGCCAAGAATGCTATTGTCAATGTCACGGGTGGTAATAACTTAACTTTATTTGAAATTGAAGATGCAGTTGAAACGGTTCGGGAAGCCGCTAATTCAGATATTAACATAATTTTTGGCGCCATCAAAAATGGAAACTTAAACGATGAAGTTATTGTAACGGTTATTGCGACTGGTTTTGATGAACAAGTTGGGGAAGAAGCTTTATTTAGTGATGAAGAAATTCCCAAACGGAAAACACCCGTAACAGCAAATGAAGAATATGAAATACCACCATTTTTAAGAAGTGACAATAATTTTTAAAGTAATTTTAGTCAATTTGGAAAAAGTCAATTGACTTTTTTTTTTTTTTTTTT
>CANQCH010000058.1 GCA_947589165.1 uncultured Bacilli bacterium | reverse complement strand
AAAAAAATCCCTTACCCGCTAGAACAGGTAAGGGTGTGGAAAAACCCAAAGTTCGACAAAACTTCTATATTACAAATGTAATAGGTTTTCCTTTTACATTGTAACATAGAATTTATTAAAAAGGAAGATGTTATAATGTTAGAAGAAATAAAAAAACTATTTAATTTAAAAAATTCATTAAATCAGGAATTAGTTGATCATATTATTATTTACTTAAGAAAATCGCGAAAAGATGCGGAATATGGCAAAGATGAGCCAATAGAAAAAACACTTCAAAGACATGAAGATATGTTACAAGAATGGGCCAAAAATATATTTGGATGCAAAATACCTTCAAAAAACATTCTTAGAGAAGTTGTTTCAGGTGATAGTATAATTGACCGCCCACAAATGCAAAAGTTGCTAGAATTGGTCGAAAGCGACGAAATTAAGGGCGTTTTATGTATTGAAATTGAAAGACTAGCTCGTGGTAATACTATTGATCAAGGTACAATAGCCCAAAAATTTCAATTAACTAATACTATTATTCTTACGCCAAATAAAATTTTTAATTTAGATGACGAATATGATATGAGCTACTTTGAAGATGGATTACATCAAGCTCGGAAATACCTACAATACACCAAAAAAATATTATCACGGGGCCGTGAACAGTCTATTAAAGAGGGAAAATATCCAGTTTCTACTCCCCTATTTGGATATGACAAAAAGAAATTAAAAAATGAAAAAGGATACACTCTTATTAAAAATGAAGACAGTAAAACAATAAGGAAACTATTTGATTTGTACTTATATGACGATTTTGGCACAACTTTAATCGCCAAAAAGTTGAATTTACTTGATTTAAAAAGCCCGACTGGTGTTCCATGGACGGCAGCGATGATCAGAAGTAGATTGGATCGTGCAGAAATTTATGCTGGATATGTAATTTGGAACAAAAGAAAAATTGTAAAAAAATATATAAACAATAAAATTGTTGTAACTAGACCAGTTAATAAAGATTATATAAGAATTAAAGGTTTACATGAACCTATAATAACTGAAGAAGAACTTTCTTTAATTGAACAAAAAATGAAAAAATTATCAGTAAAAACGATTCCAAACGATCATGAAATTCAAAATCCACTTGCTGGAATTGTAAAATGTGGCTTTTGTGGAAAAAATATGCAAAGAAGACCATATACTAAATCATTTGTTAAAAGTGGAATCGTTCATAAAGATACTTTAATTTGCACTAATTTAAAATGTAAAAATATTTCTTCCGATTTAGAAATAGTCGAACAAAAATTATTAGATTATCTAAAAATTAAACTTAATGATTATGAATTATACGCAAAAAATTATAATAAAAAGGTTAAAAATATAATACCTAAACTTCGAGAAGAAAAAGATAAATTTATAAATAAGATTAATCAATTAAACCATCAAAAAATGAAATGCTGTGAGTTTTTAGAAAATGGTACTTACGATGAAGAAACTTTTAAAGTAAGAATAAATTTATTAAACAAAGAAATTAACGAAATTAATGATCTAATTAAAGATTTAGATTCACAAATAGATAAAGAAGAAAATCACAATTATAATAAAGCGATTCCAAAATTAAAAAAATGCATTAACTTATATGAAAAATCTACAGTAAAGGAAAAAAATATGCTATTATCAAGTATAGTTAAAAATGTTTATTATAAGAAGACAAATAATAAAGGCCGCTGGGATAAAAATGCTAGAACGGATTTCCAATTAGTAGTAGAATTATATTATTGATAACATTAACGTACCTATGAGTTAGGCCACTTAGAAATGATTGGTTCCATGGTTCATCAATTAATCGAAAATGCCACGATTGATGAAATCAAAGCCGCCGGTTTAGAATCTTATTATACAGATCATAAAAAAGGAATTTATCCTATGAATGCTAGTGGGGTGCCTTTTACTGCCGCATATTTGGAATCAACGTCGGATCCAATTGCTAATTTAAGTGAAGATATGGCCGCCGAACAAAAAGCGCGCGCGACTTACGAAAATTTAATTGATTTAGCAACTGATCCCGAAGTTATTGGTCCCCTTCTATTCTTACGCCAACGCGAAGTAGTACACTTTAATCGGTTTCATGAATTATATGACTATTATAAAAAGAAAGGTTATTAAAAAGTAAATGTCTCTATTTACTTTTTTATTTGCCAAAATATGTCAAAATTCACTTAATAATTTGAAAAAAGTGACGACATAAGATATAATTAATTAAGGTGATGATGATGCCAAAGCGCAAAAAAACTAAAGAAAATAAAAATCCCAGTATGAGTGTCGAATTTACTGGTTTAATCCTAATCTTAATCGGAGCCATTGGTCTTGGCTTTGGAATAATTGGTGCCCTTATTAAAAAGTTTGCGATGTTTCTCGCGGGAACTTGGTGGCTAATTATTTTACTAAGTATTATTATTTTAGGTTTTTATATGTTATTTAAACGGAAAATGCCCAAATTTAATAATCCCCGGTTAATTGGTCTTTATTTAATTTTTATTGTTTTATTAACCGCTAGTCATTTAGAATTCTTAAATAAAAATCAAAAACCGCAAGAAATAATTAGTGCCACTTATGCTAATTATATGGAAAGAATGAGTTCGATTCCCGATAATGCGGCAATTGATACTGATGGCACATCTTCCATTGTCATTGGAGGCGGTTTTATTGGGGCTATTTCCCTATTTGTTTTAGCATCTTTATTTGATAAAGTTGGAACAATTATTATTTTAGTATTACTTAGTATCTTAAGTGTTATTTTATGTTTCGATATTATTCTTTCCGAACTGCTCCAAAAAATTATTGGTCTTTTTAAACGTTCAAAAGAAAAAGAAATGGTACCGAAAGAAAATCTTCCGAATAATGACGATGAGGTTGTTATAAGCGATGCCGCGAATAATTTAATTTCCCCAAAAGATGAAGGGCAAAATGAAAATGATAAAATAATTATTACCAGTATCGATAGCGTTAAACAAAAAAGTAATGAAGTTGTAGCTCCTAGCCCAGTTAAAGAAGAAAAAGAAGAATTTCCGAATGATGGTAGTTATGTTTTACCGCGAATTGAAAAAATTTTTGATCCCGTAAAGGCCAAAAAAATTAATTCCACCGATTTTACCCGGAGTAATAAAGAAATATTAGAACGCGTTTTAGCCGATTTTGGCATTCAAGCTCGCGTGGTCGAAATTCACATTGGTCCCGCCGTAACCCAATATGAACTTACGGTTCCGAATGGGACGAAAGTCAGTAAAATTGTTAGTATTAATAAAGAAATTGCTTTAGCTTTAGCGGCCAAAGATGTTATTATTCAAGCTCCTATCCCCGGGAAGAATACCATTGGGGTGGAAATTCCTAATCCGACGATTGCCAGTGTTTCTTTACGCGAAGTTTTAGAATCGAATGAAAACCAACATTCTCATGCCGCGATTTGTGCCGCCTTAGGTAAAGATATTATGGGAACTGCGAAAGTAATGGATTTAACCAAAATGCCCCATTTACTAGTTGCTGGTTCCACTGGCAGTGGGAAATCAGTTTGTATTAATGGGATTATTGCCTCTATTCTTATGCGGTATAAACCTTCCGAAGTTAAATTAGTCTTAATCGACCCCAAAAAAGTTGAACTTACCAATTATAATGGTATTCCACATCTTTTATGTCCCGTTGTAAGTGATCCGAAAAAAGCTAGTTTAACCCTTCAACGCGTCGTTAAAGAAATGGATGATCGTTTCCAATTATTTAGTGATAAAGAAGTTAAAAATATCGCGGGTTATAATGAATTAATTGATAAAGAAAATAAAAAACATCCGGAACAAATGAAACATCATATGCCTTATATTGTCACCATTATCGATGAACTTGCCGATTTAATGTTAGTGGCTTCTAAAGAAGTTGAAGATTCGATTACCCGGATTACCCAACTAGCCCGGGCAGCCGGCATCCATTTAATTGTAGCGACCCAAAGACCTTCTACCGATGTTATCACCGGCTTAATTAAAAATAATATCCCATCCCGAATTTCTTTCGCTGTTTCGAGTCAAATCGATTCCCGGACTATTTTAGATCAAAGTGGGGCCGAAAAACTATTAGGTCGTGGGGATATGCTTTATTTTCCAATGGGTGAAAGTGCCCCTACCCGAATTCAAGGCTGTTTCATTAATGATGAAGAAATTAAACGCTTAATCGACTATTGTAAAAGCCAAGCTGATGCTTCCTATAACGAAGAATTTGTCAATATTAATTTAACTAATACCGCCGCGGGTTCGGCAAACTCTTTGTCGGATGAAGATGAAGATTATAATGCCATTGTCGAATTTGCTATCCAACATGGCCAAATTAGTGCTTCTTTAATTCAAAGACGTTTCCATTATGGTTTTAACCGGGCCGCTAATATGATGGATTTATTAGAAGAACGTGGCATTGTGGGCCCCCAAAATGGTTCAAAACCGCGCGAAGTTTTAGTAAAATTGGAGTCAAATAAAAATGATGAAGAATAAAATAGTTTTCAAAATGCTAAAGTTATGGTAAGATTATAATTGAAAGGTGTGTGAAAAAATATGGCAGAAAAAAATGAAGAAAGAAAAAATGTTGCTGAACCAAAGACAAGCAAATTTACGCAAGAACAAGTTAATAAATTTTGTTTAATCGCGGGAATTGTCGTCTTAGTAATTGTTTTAGTAATTTATTATTTTTCGCGAGTTAACAGTGCGCAAAAAGCAGAAAGAATTGGGGAAAGTTATTTATTAAGTACTCAAACCTTATCGTTGGAAATTAAAAATCTTGAAGAAATTGACCAAATTTTAACAGAAACACCTAATGACTATTTTATTTTAATTAGTTATACTCGAAATCAAGCTACCTATGATTTAGAAAAAGGTTTAAAACCGATTATTGATAATTATGCTCTTAGCGATAACTTCTATTATCTTGATGCTACAAAGATTCGGGAAGAAGATAACTATTTAGCTACTATTAATAATGCCTTTGATACCGATATGATTAAAGATTTACCAATTATTCTTTATTATCACGCAGGAAAACTAGAAGATGTTGTCCTTCGGGAAGATGGTAATCCGATCAATGCTGGTGATTTCCAAAAACTATTAGATATATATGATATTCAAGGCCAATAAAGGCCTTTTTATTTGAAAGGAATTAAGATGATTAATATTGTTTTATACGAACCGGAAATACCACAAAATACGGGTAATATTATGCGGAGCTGTATTGCCACCAATGCGCGTCTTCATTTAATTAAACCGTTAGGCTTTAAATTAGATTCGACGGCAATTAAAAGAAGCGGTGTTAACTATATCGATAAATGTGATTATACTGTTTATGAAAATTATGCCGATTTTGCGGCCCAAAATAAAGGTACCTACTACTTTTTAACTCGCTATGGGCATAAACCGCATACTACTTTTGATTATTCTAATCCAGAAGAAAATATTTATTTTATCTTTGGTAAAGAATCAACTGGAATTGACAAACATATTTTAAAAAATAATTTAGATCATTGCATGCGCTTGCCGATGACTAAAAATGTGCGAACTTTAAATTTAGCTAATACGGTAGCCATTGTTTTATATGAAGCCTTAAGACAACAAAACTATGCTGGTTTATTATTTGATGAACCGCATAAGTCTCCGACTTTTTTAGAAGATTATCCTGATGAATAAAATCAGGATTCTTTTTTTAATTTTAATTGTTGCACATTTTCTTTATTAATATACCGTTTAGTTGTCGCATCAATAATTGGTAAATTAGGTTGTATTTCGGCCAAAATAGCAATTATTTTTTGTAAGACATCTAATCTATTCATTATATTTTGTTCCGAAGCGTTCGCGGTTAAATTATAACGAAGAGCTTTAATCATAGTTGGTGGCACTATTAAAAAACGTTGATATTCATCACTATAATTACTTTCTCTAAAGGGTAAAAAAGTATTACAAAAGCTTAAAGGATAACCCTTCTCTATTCCTAAATTTCGCGTTTTAATGGTTCTTAATTTTTCATCAATTATGAAAGCGGGATGAGCAATTAATAAATTATAAGCCGAATATAAATAATCCTCATTTTCCTTACTTAAACTAACATAAAACAAACCATTATAACCGGTACCTTTTTCATGTAATAATATCTTCGCTTTAATCCCTTCTTGCAACATTTTTTTTAGCAAATCTGAATCATAATTAAAAGCATGATAATATACATCTTTAGTTAGCATACTGGGAGTACCTAATAACTCTGTAAAATAATTATCTTCCATTTTCCAGTACCTCTTTCAAAATCATATTATATCTAAAAAATGCTTGTTAAACAAGTTATATAGTCGTATTACGATAAAAATAAATTGAAAAATTTGTTCTTTTAATGTAATATGAAAGTGTTAAGTCAATAAAGATTTGATTTAATGGGAAAAAACAAATATATAGGAGTTAAGTAAGAAATGAATTTTTTTATTTTTTTGATAATTGTAATTTTAACTTATTTAATATCAATAACTGGTTTAAGTCAAATAATAGGCATTATAAAATATAAATTACTCAGTAAACAATTTAATTATATTTTTTCGATTATTATATGGTTAGGAATATTAATTGGTTACTATTTTATTATATTAAGATTTTTTTATAAATATTTTTATGTTTATTTAACCGTTACTATAATAAGTTTTATTTTAAGTTTAGGAGTTAAAAATGAATAAAAATAAACAATTTTTAATTTATGGTATTATATTAATCGTTATCCAAATATTAGCCATTATAGGCGGCCTTATTACTAATGGTAAGCCCACTTTTTCGACATTATTAATTATTCTCACCATAATTGATTTTTACTTTTACTTTAAAAAAGGAAAATAATTTTGCAATAAAAAATCCCTTAAATAAGGGAAAATAAACTAAATGGTGTCCCGCTCGAGATTCGAACTCGAGACCCTTTGATTAAAAGTCAAATGCTCTACCGACTGAGCTAGCGGAACAAATAATAACAAAATGGCTGCCTCGGGTGGATTCGAACCACCGGAATGTCAGAGTCAAAGTCTGATGCCTTACCACTTGGCTACGAGGCAACTACTGGTGGAGGGACATGGATTTGAACCATGGAACCCGAAGG
>CANQCH010000057.1 GCA_947589165.1 uncultured Bacilli bacterium | reverse complement strand
CTTAATTGTGATGAATAAAATACAGCATCAGCTGTATTTTTATTTTTTATGAAAAAATAAAAAAATTGTGCTATAATAGGAGGACATAAAAAGGAGGTTTCCTGATGTTTTTAGATTATTATAAGGCCTTATTAGGTCCAATTCCTAATTTTTTAGATAAATATTTACAAGTTCCAACTTTAAAAAGATTAAAAAAAGTTAGTTATTTTTGTGGGATGACATATGCTTCGAAAGAAATCTATCAATTTAAAGAAAATATTAGTCGATTTGATCATTCTCTTACAACGGCTCTTCTAACGTATCGGTTAACGCATGATAAAATTTCCACTTTAGCGGCGTTATTTCACGATGTCGCAACTCCTTGCTTTTCTCATGCGATTGATTATATGAATGGTGATTATGCTAAACAAGAAAGTACGGAAGCCAATACAGCGTTAATTTTACAAAGTGATTGGCAATTACAGAAACTTTTAGCCATGGATAATATTCCTTTAACGGCGATTATTAATTATAAACAATATTCCATAGTTGATAACGAAAGACCGAAAGTTTGTGCTGATCGGTTAGATGGTCTTATTTTAACTGGTTACGCATGGACTAAAGATTTAAATTTATATGATATATTTTTAATCATCAATAATTTAAAAGTAATGGATATTAAGGGGAAAGTCGAAATCGGCTTTGCTTCTGCCGTGATCGCGGAAAAAGTTTGGACGACGAGTGAAAATATAGATCAATTTTGTCATTCGCGAGAAGATAATTATATGATGCAACTTTTGGCTAATATTACGCAATTGGGCTTAAATTTAGGACTTTATCGTTACGAAAATTTATTTACTTATAATGAAGAAGAATTGATGCAGATTTTAAATAGTTGTCAAGATGGCCAAATGCAAAATTTATTAAAGCAATTTACCCAAATTAAAATTGAGGAAATTGATGACATAGCCTTACCATATATTAAAAAAAGAAGTTTAAATCCTTTAGTTAATGGCCAAAGATTGTTATAATAAAAATAGGGAAGTGAAAAGATGCGGGATATAATAATTATTGGCGCTGGAGCATCTGGTTTAACAGCGGCTATTACGGCGGCTCGTAAGGGAGCTAAAGTTACAATCTTAGAGAGAAATGCTAAACCGGGAAAAAAATTACTTTTGACGGGGAATGGCCGGTGTAATTATTGGAATATTGATCAAGATCCAAGTCATTATCATACCGAAAATCCCGATATTTTTGCGCAAATGCATGATTTAAGTAAAGAAAAAGTTTTACCTTTTTTTGCTTCATTAGGTATTGTGCCCAAAGAAATTAATGGTTATTGTTATCCTTTTTCTATGCAAGCAACCAGTATTTTAAATGCACTTGTTACAACCGCTTTAAATTTAAAGGTGGAAATTATTTATGATACGGTAGTTAATGATCTAAAAAAAGATAATGATACTTTCATAGTGATGACGGATAAAGCTAATTATAAATGTCAAAAATTGATTATTGCCTGTGGTTCGAAGGCGATGGCGAAAACAGGGTCTACAGGTATGGGTTATAATTGGGCCAAGCAATTTGGTCATACCATTAATCCCGTTTTCCCAGCTTTAACGCAAATAAAGGGAATCGATAATTTTTATCAAGACTGGGCTAAAGTAAGATGTGATGCTATCTTAAGTTTAAAAGAAAATGGGCAAATTATTAAAGAAGAACGCGGTGAACTCCAATTAACTGAACAAGGACTAAGTGGTATTGTAAGCTTTAATTTAAGTGGGTTAGTGGCTCAAGGTTTAGCGCAAAAATATCGTGAAGAAATTATTATTAATTTTATGCCTTGGTTTCAAGGAACAAATCAGGAATTTAAAAATTATTTAACAAAAATAGCTAAGACAACGCATTTTAATTTACGCACAATTTTGGATGGCTTTTTAAATTATAAAATAGGCAATTTAATTTTAAAATTAAATAAGTATCCTGCCGATGTCGAGTGGGCTGATGTTAATCAAGATAACATCATCGAAATGTTACGAACCTTTTCATTTACCGCCGTCGCCACCGGTGATTTTGCTAATGCCCAAGTTTGCTGGGGCGGTATTGCTTTAAAGGAAATTAATCCTTATACTTTAGAATCTTTAATTGTTAAAAATTTATATTTTGTCGGGGAAATTTTAGATGTTACTGGTGATTGTGGCGGTTATAATTTAGGTTTTGCTTGGATGAGTGGGATTATCGCAGGGGAAGGGGTAATAACCAATGCTTAAATTGCGCCAAGTAAAAATAGCCCTTATTAATCAAAAAGAGGGAGCTTTAAAAGCCAAAATTGCTCAAAAATTGCATCTTAAAGAAAAAGAAATTCTCGATTGGCAAATTAAAAAAGAAGCTATTGATGCTCGCGATAAAAATAATATTTTATTAGTTTATGAAGTAGTTGTTAACGTAGCTAATGAAGAAAAAGTTAAATTAAGTTCTGATGTTATTAAATGGGAAGAAGAAACTTATAAGTTACCAGAACATGGTTCGCAAGCTTTAACCAACAATATTGTTATTGTCGGCGCTGGTCCTGCCGGATTATTCGCGGCCTATATTTTAACGGAAGCCGGTTTTAAACCCATTATTATTGAACGCGGCAAAAAAGTAGAAGAAAGAGTTAAGGATGTCGAAACTTTTTGGCAAAGGAGAATGTTAAATCCGGAAAGCAATGTCCAATTTGGTGAAGGTGGCGCTGGTACTTTTTCTGATGGTAAACTTAATACATTAATTAAAGATAAACGGCATTTAGGCCAAAAAGTATTAGATATTTTTGTGGCATGTGGCGCGCCAGAAGAAATTAGTTATAAGCATAATCCCCATATTGGTACCGATAACTTACGCCAAGTCGTCAAAAACATGCGGGAAGAAATAAAAAATAAAGGTGGCAAATTTTTATATGAAACTAAACTAACCAATTTATTTTTTAAAGGGGATAAAATAACGAGTATTGAAGTAAATCATCAGGAAATTATCCCGGTTGAAGCTTTAATTTTGGCTATTGGTCATAGTGCTAGGGATACTTTTCAATTATTAAAGACGAAAAATATTACGATGGAGAATAAACCTTTCGCCGTTGGCATTAGAATTATGCATCCCCAAGAGCTAATTAATCAAAATCAATATGGCAAGTATGCGCCAATGTTACCACCGGCCAGCTATAAATTAACCTTTACGACAAAAAATAATCGCGGGGTCTATTCTTTTTGTATGTGTCCGGGGGGTTATGTCGTTAATGCCTCGAGTGAGTTAAACCGGCTAGTTATTAATGGCATGAGTAATTATAATCGTGATTCCCAAGTGGCTAATAGTGCAATTGTGGTAACGGTTAAACCAACAGATTATGGTACAGACACTTTAGCTGGTTTAAAATGGCAAGAACAATTAGAGGCTTTAGCTTACCAAGCGGGAGGTGGAAAAATCCCGTTGCAACTTTGGGGTGATTTTGTTCAAAATAAAGCTTCAACGAACTTTGGCAAAATAAAACCCCAATTAAAAGGGGATTATGTTTTAACGAATATTCGCACTTATTTACCAACCTTTATTAGTGAAGCCCTATTAGAAGCCATGCCGAATTTTGCTCAAAAAATCAAAGGCTTTGCGGATCCGGATGCTTTAATAGCCATCATTGAAAGTCGAACTTCTTCGCCTGTTAGAATTATCCGTGATGAAAATTATGAAGCTAATATTAAAGGTATTTATCCGGCTGGCGAAGGGGCTGGTTATGCCGGCGGTATTATTACGAGCGCTATCGATGGCATTAAAGTAGCGGAAGCGATAATTAAAAAATATCAGGCTTAAGATAAAGGTACAAGCATATTGACAAAATTGTCATAAATTACCAGTAGAGGTGTATAATTATGGCCAATAATTATCAAAAAGCTTGTAATTATGTAAGAGAAAAGGAAAATAATCTTAACTATTGTATGGTAATCGGTCCGACTGGTCCCACGGGTCCGGCGGGACCAACATCCATTGAAATTATGGGTGCCATAACCACAGATTTTGGTAATCCACCCCGAGTCCTTAATTTAGGTGATAATGAAAATGTAAAATTAATGTTTGAAATTCCCCAAGGTAAAATGGGACCAACTGGTCCTATTGGCTTAGCGGGAGCGCAAGGACCAGAAGGTTTACAGGGAATCCCTGGTGAGCAAGGAGCTCCCGGAGAAGCCGGACCGATGGGACCTACCGGACCAGCCATTAATTTAGAAATTGGGGAAGTAACTACGGGAGCTGCTAATACTTTAGCCCAAGTAACTGATAGTGGCACAGGCACGAATCATATTTTAAATTTTGTCATTCCCCAAGGGACTCCGGGAGCTCAAGGAGAAATGGGTCCGACGGGACCGGCGGGGACGAGTGTTACAATCTTAGGTTCTTATAATAATCTAGATGATTTAGAAAGTGCTCATCCGACCGGCAATGCGGGCGAATCTTATTTAGTCGATGCAAATTTATATGTTTGGAGTGATACGAAAGATGATTGGGTCGATGTTGGTGTCATTCGCGGTCCTAAAGGAGAAAATGGTAATCCCGGGGCGGTTGGGCCAAGAGGTCCCCAAGGCATTCAAGGCCCCCAAGGTATTCAAGGGGATACGGGTCCCCAAGGGGAAAGAGGGCAAATTGGTCCGACAGGGCCCACGGGACCTGAACAAATAAAAGCGGCTTATTTAACGACATTTAATGAAAATTATCCATCGACTGGAGTCGCCATTACCACCAACAGTCGCATCCCGATTGAACGACTAGAATTACAAACAGGTAACATTGTCAAAGTAAATAACGATAATACCATTTCCTTTAATGTAGTGGGATATTATCGCATTACCTTTATGGTTAGTGGTTATGTCAATACCGGTAGTTCCTTTAATTATAAAACTGATTTTATTGCGGTTGGTTTTCGCCGGGTAGGTTCCGATTCCATCTTTGTCGGGGATAGTGCTTGGGTAGTGGAAAATATTCCGACCGAAGTCCATGGCGAAGGCATTATTTCGGTAGCCGATTTAAATAATAAATTTGAGCTTGCCAATGTTACTTACCAAACAATGTATTTATTAACGCCATTTATTAATGATATTAATTCTAATTCTTATTTTACCAATCAAGTAGTGCGGTTAAATATTGAATATTTAGGTAATCAACGTAGCAATTAAAATTGTCAACTAACTAAATTTATTTTATAATATTTTTAAGGGAGATAAAAAATGCAAGAATTAGTAGTTAAAGGAATTTATAAACATTTTAAAGGGGATTATTATTTAGTGGAAGATGTGGCTATCCATTCGGAAACAAAAGAAAAATATGTTGTTTATCGGGCTTTGTATCATGATAATAAATTATATATTCGGCCTTTAGAAATGTTTTTAAGTGAAGTAGATCACGAAAAATATCCGGATGTTAAACAAAAATATCGGTTTGAACTACAAAATATTAAAAGTGTTAAAGATTAAAAACTCGAATTTTAGAGTTTTTTTCTTTTGCCAGAAATTGTTAAAAATATTTTACGAACAAATGTTTACAAAATAGCCAAAATAATTTATAATTAATTTGGTGAATAAAAATGGAGCTAAAAGAAAAATTACAAATTTTAGCGGATAGTGCCAAGTATGATGCTTCTTGTTCTTCAAGTGGTAGCAAGAGAAAAGAGGGTAGTATTGGTTCAACTGCTTATGCGGGAATATGTCATTCCTTTTCGGCCGATGGCCGCTGTATTTCGTTACTTAAAATTTTAATGACCAATTGTTGCATTTTCGATTGTAAATATTGTTTAAATCGCCGCAGTAATAATATTAAACGGGCTATTTTTACGCCCGATGAAGTTTGTCAAATCACCATTAATTTTTATCGTCGCAATTATATTGAAGGTTTATTTTTATCGTCAGGGATTATTAAAAGTCCCGATTATACAATGAATTTGTTAATTGAAACTATTTCGCGCCTGCGCCATGTCTATCATTTTGGGGGTTATATTCATGCTAAAGCTATTCCTGGTGCTAGTGAATATTTACTAAAAAAATTAGGCTCTTTAGTTGATCGGTTAAGTGCCAATATTGAATTACCAACCGAGTCGGGTTTAAAACTATTAGCGCCGGATAAAAATACGCGGGATGTGAGTAAAATTATGCAGTATGTCAAAAATAATAAAAGTAAAAATTATGTCCCGGCGGGGCAAAGTACCCAAATGATTATTGGCGCCACGAAAGAAAGCGATTACGAAATTATGCAAAAAAGTAGTCAAATGTATCAAAATTATGCTTTAAAAAGAGTTTTTTATTCGGCTTATATCCCGGTTAATCAAGATAAATTTTTACCCAGTTTTACAATTCCCCCATTAACAAGGGAACATCGTTTATATCAAGCAGATTGGTTACTGCGGTATTATCATTTTAAAGTGGATGATATCTTAAGCCCCGATAATCCTAACTTTAATTTACTAGTTGATCCCAAAATTGATTGGGCTTTAAGGCATTTCGATTTATTCCCGAAAGAAATAAATACTTGTAGTTACCTTGATTTATTAAAAATCCCCGGGATTGGTGTTACTAGTGCGAAAAGAATTATCAAATCCCGTCAATATTTCCAAATCAATTTCAAAGATTTAGCCAAAATGGGCGTAGTTTTAAAAAGAGCTAAATATTTTATTACTTGTAATGGGAAATATTTTATCGATGCCAAAATTATTAATGCACAATTAGTGGAGAAAAGTTTAATTTTAGAAGAAACCAAGCCAAATTTAGTTAAAAAGGAACAGCTATCGTTATTCTCATGAAAAAATCAGCTTATATTTACTTATATGATGGGAGTTTTGTCAGTTTATTAAATTTAATAACAGAGCTTCTACATGAACGAACCATTCCTTTAAATATTAAAGATGATACCTTTCAAGGTAATTTATTCGAAGAAACAATTAATTTAAAAATTAAAAATGATGAGACCATTATTTCTAAAATAATTGAGGCTTTAGGTTTAAAAATTTTTAATACATTGTATTATTTATTTTTATCAACGCAAGAAAATAAAGAAATGTTAATTTTCTATTTTTTACTTTATAGTTTAAAAGCACATCATAAAGTTTTTTATTTACGAAATATTGCTGTGATTGATAAAGCTTTAAAAGCTTGTCAATATGTCTCGCGGGAAAATCATAAATTAAAAGGTTTTTTACGATTTCAAGAATTAGAAAATCA
>CANQCH010000056.1 GCA_947589165.1 uncultured Bacilli bacterium | reverse complement strand
GGATCTTTTTCAATTGTTTTAGTATCATTCTTTGCTTCTTTAGGCGGTAAAGGCATTTCTTTAGCTTTAGAATCTATTTCCCTAACATTATCTAATAAAATCATTTGGACAATAATATATGGATTTACATTAATATTTATTTTATTTAGACAATCATTAAGTTCAAAAATAATTTTTTTAATCCGGGAATATGATAATTCTTGATATTGCCCGGTTTTTAAAACTTCAACTGTTTTCTGACTTAACAGTTCAATAATCTTTTTAATCACAATTTTATAGTTTAAATTAGTCTTTTTTAATTCAATGATAATGCTTAAAATTTTTTCAATATTTCCTGTATCTAAATAATTAATTAGTTCTTTTATTTTAATAAGGGAAATTGATCCTAATTCTTTAATAACTAAATCTAAATCAATTTTTTTATTTTCTTTAGATAATTGATCTAGCATACTTAAGGCATCACGCAGGCCACCATCCGCTAAAACCGTTATTTCTTGTAATCCTTCAACATCATAGGCAATTTTTTCTTTATCACAAATATTTTGTAATTGTTTAACAATTAAATCATCATTAATCCGGAAAAATTCATACTTTTGACAACGAGAAACGATTGTAATTGGGACATTTTCCATATTGGTTGTAGCCAAAATAAAAATAACATGGCTTGGTGGTTCTTCTAAAGTTAATAGTAAAGCATTAAAAGCGCTTTGACTTAACATATGCACTTCATCAATAATATAAACTTTGTATTTGGCAGCACTAGGCATTAATTTAACATTATTTATTAACTCCCGAATTTCATCTACACCATTATTTGAGGCAGCATCGATTTCGATAATATCGGGACTGGAAGCAAAATTTTGACAATTAAGACACTTACCACAAGCTTCGCCATCTATGGGTTCAAGACAATTAATGGCTTTAGCAAAAATCCGAGCCATACTAGTTTTTCCAGTACCTCTAGGACCTGCAAATAAATAAGCATGTGATATTTTTTCGTTAATAATCGAGTTTTTAAGAATTTGGACGGTTGCTTCTTGACCAACAACTTCACTAAAATTGCTTGGTCGATACTTTCGGTATAAAACTTTATAGCTCATAAGGTGCCTCCCATTTATATATTAATTATAGCATATTTCCTACTTATTTGTTCCTTTTATTTTGAAAAAATTGATTCAATATTTCGGGATAATTACTAGCAAAATCAACCTTTTGCCAAATCGTTTTATCATATTCTTTTTTAAAGTCTAATTTATCCAACAAATAATATACTTTTTTTAAACGTGATTGTTTAATTATTTGTTCACACATACTACATGGTTTTAATGTTACATATAGTTCACAATCGTCTAATTTCCACGTATGAAGCTTTTTACTTGCCTTTTTTATTGCATTTATTTCTGCATGTCCCAAAATATCATTATTTTTTTCTCTAGTATTGTAACTTTTGGCAATTATTGCATTATTTTTTACTATGACAGCTCCAACTGGTACTTCATCTTTTTTAAAAGCCTTTTTAGCTTGATCAATAGCTATTTCCATATATTTTTTATTCATAAAATCACTCCAAAATTAAAAAAGTGCACACAAACAGAGATTGACGTGGCTGCTATCTTCCGATTCTGACCAAATTACAATATGTTTGTTGCACCTTTATATAATAGCAAAAAGTATGTTCTATTGCAAGTTTTTATTTTACGAACATTTTTTTTTTTTTTATTAGATGCTATATTTCATTTAAATATCTATAGTTCACAATAAAACATTAGAAATTATTTATTAGTACAATATTTTCTAACATATAAAGATTAATTTGACTTTATAAATTGTTTATTCTATTCTTTTACAAGAATGTAAAAAAGTATCATTGTTTTTTTCTTAAAACGTTAAATTAAAGATAATAATATTACTAATTACAACATATTTTTTTACTATATTGTTTAATTTTGTTGTGTGATGATATTTTTAATGTTTCACGTGAAACATATATATTATTGAGCATTATTGATGCATAACAAATCTTAATAATAACATAGTCTATCATTTTATTTCTTAATATTTATACAGTTTGACTTTATAAATTGTTTATACTATTTTAATGAAAAACAAATTTATTGAAATTTGGCAACTAATCAATAATTTGTTTTTTTATAATTCGTATATAAATATTAAATATTTTTTATCTTTGTTTCATTATTTGACGTATTCATATTATTTAAATTTAGTTATTGTGTTTTAATACTATTTAAAAAAATTTTTTAATCATAATTAGTTTTAAATATTAAAAAGCAATGTTTCACGTGAAACATTGCTTTAAATTGTTTTTAATTTTCTGTTTTTTCTTCTAATTGATCATCAGATTGTTCTTCTTCTGGTTCTTCGTGATCAACTAAACTAAATGATGATACTTTTTGTTTATCTTTTAAGTTGATCAATTTAACTCCCTGAGCATTGCGGCCTAGTGTATTAACTTGAGTTAATGGCATTCGCATTGTCATACCAAAGTTAGTCATTATAACAATATCTTTATTATCTTGACTAACGGATGCATCAATTATAGATCCATTCTTTTCGGTGATATTTAGAGCTTTAACCCCTTTACTACCGCGTTTTGTTTCTCTAAAATCACAAACTTTTGTTTGTTTTCCATAACCCTTTTCGGTTACTAACAAAATGGTGTCTTCTTCATTAACAATTTCACAACAAATGCATTCGGCATCACCTAAACTAATGCCTCTAACCCCACTGGCAGTCCGACCCATGATTCTAATATCAGACTCTTTAAATTTAACCATGCGCCCGGCGCTAGAACCTAATAACACTAAATTATTGCCAGTTGTTTTAGTTACGGCGATTAATTCATCATTAGGATGTAAGGTAATACATTTTTTACCACTAGTACGGATATTATCAAATTCTGGTAAAGCCGTCCGTTTTACTACACCCTTTTTCGTTGCAAATAGCAAATATTTAGCTTCTTCACTATTATTATAGTTAATAATTGAGTTAATAATTTCATCTTTTTCTAAAGGTAATAAGTTAATAACTGGTAAGCCTTTAGATTGCCGTGAGAATTCCGGTATTTCATAACCTTTCATCCGATAAACTTTACCTTTGTTCGTAAAGAACATAACGTAATCATGACTATTAAGGTTAAGCATAGTTTTAACAAAATCATCATCATTTGTTGTCATACCTTTAATTCCTTTACCACCACGTCTTTGGGCTTTAAATGTATCGGAAGTTGTCCGTTTAATATAGCCTTTATCCGTTAAAACAACTAGAACATCTTCATTTGGAATTAACGATTCATCTTCAATATAATCAACAGCCGTTAAATCAATTTTTGTTCTTCTTTCATCACCATATTTATTCTTAATTTCGGTTAATTCATCTTTAATAACCGCATCAATTTTCTTTGGATCAGCAAGTAAAGCTCGTAATTCATCAATTTCTTTTAATAATTCCGCTAATTCAGATTCAATTTTATCTCTTTCTAAACCAGTTAACCGCCGTAGACGCATTTCTAAAATAGCCATAGTTTGAGCTTCACTTAAGCCAAATTTCGCCATTAATTTAGTTTTTGCTTCTTCATCATCTAAAGCGCCACGAATAATTTTAATTACTTCATCAATATTATCTAAAGCAATTTTTAAACCTTCTAAAATATGAACGCGTTTTTCATCTTTATCTAAGTCAAATTTGGTCCGACGGATGATTACTTCTCTTTGATGATCAACATATTTACATAAAATATCTTTTAAGCCTAAAGTTCTTGGCACTCCATGATCTAGCATTAAGAAAATGATGCCAAAATTACTTTGAAAAGCGGTATGTTTATATAAATTATTTAAAACTACTTGAGCATTAGCATCCTTTTTTAAAGTAATGGTTATTTTTACGCCATTTTTTAAATCCGTATGATAATCAGAAATACCTTCTAAAACCTTACTATGAACTAAATCCGCAACTTTATTTTTTAATTCTTCGGTATTTACACCGTATGGTACTTCATCAACTACAATATATTGGCGACCATTTTTTTCTTCAATTGTCGCTTTACTCCGAATTGTAATTGAACCTCGGCCCGTTTCATAAGCTTGTTTTATTCCCGAATTACCAAGAATAATCCCACCCGTTGGAAAATCAGGTCCTTTAACATATTGCATTAACTCAATTGTTTCAATGTCCGGATTATCAATTACCGCGATACAACCATCGATAACTTCCCCTAAATTATGAGGTGGAATATTAGTGGCCATCCCAACGGCAATACCCATTGTACCATTAACTAAAATATTCGGAAAACGGCTTGGTAAAACCGCAGGTTCTTGTCTGGTATCATCATAATTATAATTAAAATCAACCGTATTTTTATTAATATCCCGTAATAATTCCATTGATATTTTAGCAAGTCTTGCTTCCGTATAACGATAAGCCGCGGCACCGGAACCGGCGATGTTACCAAAGTTACCATGGCCATCAACTAACATATATCGATAGTTAAAATCTTGAGCCATTCTAACCATGGCTTCATAAATGGAAGAGTCACCATGAGGGTGATATTTACCCATAACATCCCCGACTATCGTGGCACTTTTTCGATGTTGTTTATCGGGGGTTAAGCCATTTTCTAACATATCGAATAAAATACGGCGATGCACAGGTTTTAAACCATCTCGTAAATCAGGTAAAGCTCTTGATGTTATAACACTCATTGAATAATTTAAAAAGGAATTTTCAATTTCTTCAACAATGTTATTTAAAGCTAAACGATCTTTATGTTCGGTTTCTATTTCGACATCATTTGTATCGATATCATTTTCTTCAACTGTTTCTTCAGTTTCAACATTCTTTTCTTCGTCCATAAAAACCTCCTAAATATCTAAGTTTGTCGCATAACGAGCGTTATCTTCAATAAATTTTCGTCTTGGTTCAACTTCTTCACCCATTAATTTATTAAAGGCAGCATCCGCGGCAATAATATCATCAACCGTTATTCTTCTTAATATTCTTTTATTAATATCCATCGTTGTTTCATTTAGTTCTTCGGGATCCATTTCCCCTAAACCTTTCATCCGAAGTAAAACATAATTCGTATTTTTTTCTTGTAATTTGGCAATATAAGCATCCTTTTCATCATCATCTAAAACATACTTAATCGTTTTACCATGCTTTATACAATAAAGCGGTGGTTGAGCCGCATAAACATGACCTTGTTCCACTATTTGTCGGAAGAAACGGTAAAATAAAGTTAATAATAAAACTCTAATATGATCGCCATCGACATCGGCATCGGTCATGATAATTATTTTATCGTATCTTAATTTATCAATATCAAATTCTTGGCCAATTCCGGTGCCAAAAGCCGTGATTATAGTTCTTATTTCATCATTACTTAATGCCCGATCAAGTCGCGCTTTTTCCACATTTAAAATTTTACCTTTTAATGGCAAAATTGCTTGATGCATACTGTCGCGACCTTTAATGGCCGAACCACCGGCACTATCCCCTTCGACTAGGAATATTTCACATGTTGTTGGATCTTTTTCTTGGCAATCTACTAATTTACCCCCAAAAGAAACATGGGTATCCAAGTCACTTTTTCTCGTCATTTCCCGGGCTTTTTTCGCAGCAATCCGCGCTCTTGAAGCCGTTAAACACTTATCCACAATTAATTTAGCAATATCCGGATGTTCTAATAAATATCTTTCAAAACCATTACCAAAAATATCATTAGCAATTTTCCGAACTTCGATGTTTCCTAATTTGGTTTTTGTTTGTCCTTCAAATTGAGGATCGGGATGTTTACAAGAAATAATCATTGTTAAGCCTTCCCGCACATCATCACCCGTTAGGCTATTATCATTATCTTTAATTATTTTGGCATTTTTTGTATAACTATTAATTACTCTGGTTAAAGCATTTTTAACCCCATCTTCGTGGGTACCACCTTCATAAGTATTAATATTATTCGTATAAGAATAAATGTTAGGAATATAACCATCATTATATTGACAAGCAACTTCTAATTGAATCCCATCAGTCGTTCCTTCTAAATAAATAATATCTTCATGAAGTGGGGTCTTATTTTTATTAAGCATTTGGACATATTCGATAATTCCCCCATTATATAGGAAAGTATCACTTTTTTCATCTTCTCTTTTATCATAAAGATTAATTCTTAACCCTTTATTTAAATAACAAATTTCTTGTAATCTTTTATATAACGTATCATAGTTATAAATTGTGGTTTCTTGAAAAATATCGGGATCGGGTTTAAATCTAACAGTTGTCCCTGTTCTATTTTCATCACATTCGCCAATAACTTTTAAACTTTCGGTTGGGTGGCCACCATTTTCAAATCTTTGAAAATAAACTTTTTGATCACGATATACGGTTACTTCTAACCATTCACTTAAAGCATTAACCACCGATGCCCCAACACCATGAAGCCCACCGGATACTTTATATCCTTCACCCCCAAATTTACCACCGGCATGAAGAACGGTAAATATCGTTTCAATGGTTGATAATCCTGTTTTTTCGTTTATCCCCGTCGGCATACCCCGACCATCATCTCGAACTTCAATAATATTACCTTTATCAATTATAACTTCAATATCATCACAAAAACCAGCTAAAGCTTCATCGACCGCGTTATCCACAATTTCCCACACGAGATGATGTAAGCCTTTTTCCCCCGTGGTTCCAATATACATACCGGGCCGTTTTCTGACTGCTTCCAAACCTTCTAAAACTTGGATATCACTATCAGTATAATGTGTTTCTTTATTCATTTTTCTCCTCCTTAACTTGTCCATTAACAACATGGTAAATAGCACTTTGCCCAATTAATTTTTTTGGTATACTTTTTAAAGTTGTCGTTGTTATAAATGTTTGCACTTCATTATTTAAAATATTTAAGATATTATTTATTTTTTCTTCATCTAGTTCACTAAATAAATCATCTAAAATTAAAATTGGATTTTCTTTTAAAATGGCATTAATAATTTTAATCTCCGCAATTTTAAAGGAAAGAATGGCATTTTTCATTTGGCCTTGACTACCCCATTCCTTTAATTTGTTATCATCCAAGATAAATTCAAAATCATCATGATGAATTCCTATTAAAGTTTTACCAATAGCCATTTCTTTACTATAATATTTGCGGTAAACATCGAGTAATTCTTTTTCAGTTCGATTATAAGTAGATTTATATTTAATTTTTAAATTACCCGTTCCAAAAATACTTTTATAAACATCCGTTATAATTTCATTAATATTATTAATAAATTCCGACCGATATTTATAAATTTT
>CANQCH010000055.1 GCA_947589165.1 uncultured Bacilli bacterium | reverse complement strand
ATCAAAATGGTATTCAAGCTTATACCTTTAATATGTATGGTAAACCTTATCTTGATGGCAAAGAATATGAACAATTAAACGGCCAAATTAGATATCAGTATAATGTAAAAAGTTTAATTCGGAAAGTTACTTTTGCTGATAAGACCGTTGCAACTAAAGAAGAATGGCAATTTGAATTTGGTGGTTATTCAGGCATTGGGGTTATTGAATTAGCTTTAATGAATAAATTTGATGCTGTTTCCACAGCTTTAGAAGTTGAAAGTTTAGATTATGTTTCCGCAGCCGCTAAAGCCTTATTAACCGATGTTACATATTATAATGTTACTGTTAAAGCCGAAGATATTAATAGTTGGGTTATGAATTACTATGGTTATACCTTAAGTAATAGTAATAATGGACCTTTTACGCTTACCATTGCCGTTGATAAGGATGGTTATATTCGCTATCTAACGAACCTAGCTAATACTTATAGTGGTAAAAAAGGTTGGGAAGAAACGACGGCCAGTACCAGTAGTAAAATTAATCGCCGGATTGAAATCGTTTTAGATAAAATTGGCAGTACCACGGTTCCCGGACTTGCCGAAATGGATTTAAGCACGGAAAAGGTGACAGAATTAGAAAATAAATGGCATGAAGCCCGCGGTTGTAAACGGGAAGGTAACTACTACGTTTGTAAAAGTAATTAAGAATATGTGTCAACTAAAATAAGTTGACACATATATTTTAATATGATATAGTAATAAGGAAATTTAAAGGAGGGAAATAAGATGGCTGTAAAGTTAAGATTAAAAAGAATGGGAGCAAAACAAAGACCATTCTATCGGATTGTAGCTGCTGATTCTAGAAGTCCTAGAGATGGACGTTTCATTGAAACCGTCGGTACTTACGATCCCATTAAAAAACCGGCAATTATAACACTTGATGAAGAAAAGGTTATGAAATGGTTAGGTAATGGTGCAGAACCAACTGATACGGTAAGAAGTATTTTGAAAAAAGAAGGACTTATGGCGAAATATGTCGCTTCTAAAGCAAAGACTAGTAAACCAAAAGCCAAAAAAGCCGAAGAAAAAGCACCTGCTGCAGCTCCTAAAAAGGTAACCACGGCACCAAAGAAAACTACGACCACGGCTAAGAAAACGACAACCAAAAAAGCAACAACTAAAAAAGAAGGTTAATCATGAAAAGTTTAGTTGAATATACGGAATTTATTGTTAAAAGTGTCTGTAAAAATCCGGATATGGTTAAAGTACAAATCTTTGAATCCGATGAAGAAGATACGATTTTAGAAATTATTGTCCATAGTGATGATATGGCAACAGTGATTGGTCGTAATGGCAAAATGATTTCGGCGATTAGAACTTTAATTCAAGCTTATTGTGCGTTAAATAATCAAAAACGGGTTAAAGTTAATGTTGATTCATTTTAATGGTTGCAAAGATAAAAAAAACATATTATAATAAAAGTGCTTAATAAAGATATAGCCATTGATTATTACGAATCTACTTTTAGTTTATTGGTAATAATCTCTTATCATATTTTGGTATATGAGAAAGCTTTTAAGAATATCCCGAAAAAAAGGATCTTGTTATTTATTAAGTATATGATCATAGGAAGAAAGAAAACTTCAAACAAGGGGCTTTAATTCGACTAAATTAAAGTTCATTCAAACTAAAAATAACGACTTGTCATCGTTATTTTTTTGTTATTAAAGAAAATGCTAGGGCATAATTGCCATCGAAAGAAAGCGATATCTTAATATCATATTCCGGATGGTTAATTATTTTTGGAAAAGGTGAACCATCAATATTTTTTAAAATAGCAATTTCTCTAAAGTCAAATTGGGCGTTCGTAGCTTTAATAATCGCTTCTTTGGCTGCAAAACGAGTAGCATAAAAGGAAAGAGGACTATGATATTTTTCGGCAATTGTTATCTCTTCGGGGGTATAAATATTTTTCATAAAAGCCGGGGTTAAATTTTTTTTTAATCTGGGAATATAAACAATATCCGTTCCGATAGTATAATTCATCATTTTCACCAATTAAATTATAACATATGTAAACTAAATGCGAAATTTTTCATTTTTTTCATTATATTTTCTTTTATTGTGCTAAAATTAAAATAAAGGAGGACTATATGAAAGAGGAGATTGAAAAAAAATTAATTGCTAAAACGGCTAAGGTATTAGGTGTTGATGAAGCAACTTTAAGTGGTAGTACTAATATTCGAACTGATATTGATTTAAAAAGCTTAGAAATGGCGGGTATAATATCAGAATTTGAAGAAGAATATGATTGCTACATTAAGTATACCGAATTAATGCATGCAAATACCATAAGTGAATCAGCCGAAATAATTGCTAAACAAATTGAAGGTTAAAGGATAAAAAAAGAAGTAAGAAGGGATAATAAATGAAAGAAGAAAAAAAACCAATTGAAAATGAATTGTCATTACCGAGAGAAATGCCCAAACGGGATGAAAAAATAGTTAATATTAAATATCCTGATGGTACCAGTTGTGATGTTATTTTTACGAAAATGACCCAACCAATTCCGGCGGAAGAATTTGCGAAAGTACCACGGGAAGAAGCAATGAATTATTGCATTGAAGTACCAGTTAATACGACAGAATATTATGTTGATGATGAAAAAAGAGTAATTTGTTTACAAGATCGACCAGTTAAAATGCGCGATGGTGTTACAATTTATGCGGATATTTATATTCCAACATCTGCTTTAGAGACACCTGTGCCTTTAATTATTAGTTGGTCTTTTTTTGGTAAACAACCATGGCATCAACCAGTCCAAATCTTTAGACCAATGGGGGTACCTACGGGAGCGGTATCCAATGTTTGTAAGTTTGAATCATCAGATCCACTTTTCTGGTGTTATCAAGGCTATGCTGTAGCCAATGTTGACCCACGTGGTATCGGCAATAGTGAAGGTGACCAACAACAATTTGGAACTCAAGAAGGTCGAGACGGTTACGACTTTATTGAATGGGCTGCGAAAGAAAAATGGTGTAATGGTAAAATTGCTTTATTTGGTAATTCCGGTGTCGCCATGAGTCAATGGCGGATTGCTGCAGAATGTCCACCACATTTAGTATGTATTGCCCCATGGGAAGCAACAGGTGATCAATACCGTGAAAGTATTATGGAAGGTGGAATACCAGGTTTCTTTGGTGGTTCTATTGTTATTGCGGCCCAAGGTAAAGGTTATATCGATAATACCGTAGCTATGGCGAAAAAAGAACCATATGTTACGAGCCCTTATTGGCAAGATAAAATCCCCCATTATGAAAATATTAATATTCCGGTTTATATGACTTGTAACTGGAACCATTTCCATTTAAGAGGTAGTTGGGAAGGATTTAAACATATTAAATCCCGGAAAAAATGGATGCGATGCCATCAAGTCTTTGAATGGCCCGATACTTATAATTCTAAATGGTTACAAGATTTAAAATTATTCTTTGATCGGTATTTAAAAGGTATTTATAATGGTTGGGAATTGACGCCAAGAATTAGAATGGAAGTTATGGATGCTTTTGAATATCCATATCAAACTAATCGGCCGGAAAATGAATGGCCATTAGCTCGGACTAATTATAAAAAATTATATTTAAATGCTAATACCCATAAATTAGGCGATGCGCCAGTTAAAACCGAAGGTAGTGTAAGTTATGATGGCGAAAAAGGCTTAACGACTTTTGAATATACGTTCCGGAAAGATACCGAACTAACTGGTTATATGAAACTTCGGATGTTTGTGGAAGCGAAGGGTCATGATGATATGGACTTATTTATTACGATTAAAAAATTATCCACGAAAGGCGAAGAATTACCAGTTACAATTTTTGGTTCCGAACGGCATCCTGGTGCTTGGGGTAAACTAAGAGTTTCCGCTCGGCACTTAGATGAAGAAAAATCAACGGAATATCAACCAGTTCATACGCATGATCGGACTGAAAAATTAAAACCTGGCGAAATAGTACCAGTCGATATTGAAATTTGGCCAATCTCAAGAATTTGGCATAAGGGGCAAAAATTACAATTACAAGTAGCGGGTCGTTACATCCGTGATGAATGGTTTGAACCTTTAGTATGGTTCCCTGATAATAAAGGCGAACACGTTATTCATACCGGTGGTAAATATGAATCTTATCTTTTAGTACCGGAAATACCACCTCGTTATGAAGATGGCGACTATATTTATCGATAGGTGCCAAAATGGATTTAATTGAAACAGTTAAAGCTAAAGCAAAGGCCAATCCCGTGCGGGTGGCCTTTGCGGAAGCTAATGATGCCAAAATGGTTCAAGCTATTAATGAAGTAGTGCAAGGACAATACTGTGAAGCCGTTATCGTAGGCCATGTTGCCGAAGTTAAAAAAATGTGTCAAGAAGCCCAAATTGATGATAGCGCATGGCAATATGTTGATAATACCCAAGAAGAATATGCCAACAAAGTTTTAACGGCATATTTAAAATTACCAAATTTAGTTTATGGGGAAAAATCTTTACGGCGACGGATGAATGATCCTTTATATTTTGCCTTAATGATGGAAGCGATAGATGAAGTTGATGTTACTTTTGCCGGCATTACAAGTGCCACCGGCGATATTATCTATGCCGCTCAAACTATAATTGGGTTAGAAAGTAATTTAGAAGTGGCATCTTCAGTGGGGATTGCGAAACTTCCTAATTATACCTTTGCGGATGGTGGTAATTTAATTGCCGTGGGCGATTGTGCTGTATGTCCTAATCCTTCAGCATCAGAACTTGCTAGTATTGCGATTAATACTTGTGAGACGATTCGCTCAGTTACCGGTTGGGAACCAAAATGTGCAATGCTTTCTTATTCGACCGATTCTTCTGCGAGTGGCGAATTGGTTGAAAAAGTTAAAACAGCAGTAAAACTTGCTAATGAACGGCGGCCAGATTTAAAAATTGATGGGGAATTTCAATTAGATGCCGCGATTGTACCGGAAGTAGCAAAGAAAAAAGTTAAAAGAGAAAGTGAAGTTGCAGGCCAAGCTAATATTTTAATTTTCCCTGATTTAAATGCCGGAAATATTGGCGTTAAACTCATTCAAAATTTTGGCGGTGCCGATGCTTATGGCCCATTATTACAAGGCTTTAAAAAGATTTGTAGTGATTGTTCAAGGAGTGCACCAGTTTCTGAATTAGTAGGTAATATTTTATTTTCAATTGTCCGGGCAGGTGATTTAAAAAATGGCGCTAAAAAGTAATTACCGAATTTTAGCAATCAATCCCGGTTCTACTAGTACCAAAATTGGTGTTTTTGATAATGCTAATTGTGTTTTTAAAGTAACAATTGAACATACGAAGGAAGATTTAGCTCCTTTTAAAGAAATATCCGATCAAAAAGAATTTCGTCTTAATACCGTTTTACAAACCTTAAAAGAAAATAAGATTGCAATTTCTTCCATCGATGCTTTTTCCGGCCGGGGTGGTTCTTTAGAATGTTGTGTCGGGGGAACTTATTTAATTAATGATTTAATGTATAATGATGCGAAGTCGATGCGGATTGTTAAACATCCTTCGGCTTTAGGTATCGTTATTGCTAAAGATTTAGGGGAAAAATATCATAAGCCTTCTTTTTGTGTTAATCCGCCCGATGTGGATGAATTTAATATTGAAGCACGGATTACCGGGATTCCGGAGATTTATCGCGAAAGTCGTATTCATGCTTTAAATCAAAAAGAAATTGCTATTCGTTATGCTAAAAGTATTAAACGCCAATATGAAGATTTAAATTTAATTATTTGTCATGCGGGTGGGGGGATATCCATCGCCGCTCATAATCATGGGAAAATGATTGATTGTAATGATATTATTAACGGTGATGGGCCGATGGCCCCTAATCGCAGTGGTTTTGTTCCGGCGAAACCTTTAATTAATATGTGTTTTAGTGGCAAATATACCGAAGCCGAAATCAAAGCTTTCATTAATAAAAATGGTGGCCTTATGGCCCATTTAGGAACGGCTGATATTAAAGAAGTAAATGAAATGATAGCAAATGGTAACAAAAAAGCCCAAATTGTCTATGATGCAATGATTTACCAAATTGCTAAACAAATTGGGGCCATGTATGTTGCCTTAAAATGTAATTGTAGTGCCATTATCTTAACTGGCGGGATTGCAAATGATGCCTATTATCTTAAAAAATTAACTAAATACATTAAAAAATTAGCAAAAGTAGTAGTGATGCCCGGTGAATTTGAACTCGAAGCTTTAGCGGCAGGGGCTTTAAGAGTATTAACTAAAGAAGAAAAGACGCAAGAATATATTGGTAAGCCAGTTTTTAAAGGCTTATAAAAGGAGTAAATATGAACGGAAAAGATATTTTTAAACAATTATTACCGGGTGTTATTGTTGGCTTATTTTTAGGCTTTGGCCTAGTTAACTTAGTCGGGGTTGATACCGAAAATGCGATACCTAATTATATTGGAGGTGCAATGTGTTGTTTAGTTCCTACTTTTTTAAACTGTTTCATAGTTTTAAAAGGAACCGCGAAACATTTAAACCGAAAATTACCAATTGGTCAAACCATTCTTCGAATTATACCATGGATGATTTTAGGTGGTATCATGGGTTTAATAGTTGTCTATGGTGGGGTAGAAAAATTATTAAATATTGATACCCGAACAATCTCAGTTTTTATGACATCTATTTATGAAGCAATTTTAGGAGTTATTGTTTCGACGATACTTGCTTATTTTGCTTTAAAAAAATATGTTAAACGTCAACTTAAGTCGCAAGACTTGAGTTTTTTTTTTTTTTGATAAAATGGGAAAAAATAAAGGTGTCAAGTTAAAACAACAATCATTGAATGAAACACCTAAATAGATGTATAATAGTTTTAGTTAAAGTATCCATAATAACAAAAGGAGTTGAATGTTTATGAAAAGCCAAAAAGAAGATAAAAGAAAAGCCATAATTTTACTAGTTGTTGCTCTTATAGCCATTGTTGCCATGATCGCGGGTGCCACTTACGCTTACTTCCAAGCCCAACAAGGAAATGGCCAAAGTAGTGATATTGATGTCACAACCGGGACTACGGATAACTTAAACTTCATTATCCACGATATTGATGCAACTAAAGAAGGAGTAGTTGATGAAGATCAAAATGAAGAAGTACCAATAACCATCAATGCCAGTATGGAAAACTTTGTTCAAGGTGAAGAAGGAACAAGCTTAGCGGATGGGGTAAAAGGAATAGTGGAATTAACAGCTAATGATGCTAATGATAGAGCCAAAGGTGAATATTATGTTTATTTAAATATAAATAGTAATGAATTAAGATATACAACATATAAAGATGGAGAAGGAAATCTATTACCAGGAAAAGA